>JBBRJW010000053.1:0-9018 GCA_038218705.1 Chthonomonadales bacterium
ATGGCCCTCTCCCAGGGGAGCGCGCCGAGCGCCATGTTCTTCACCACGGCGCGCCGGCAGGGCTGCAGGCCGTCATCGCAGGGGAAAAACATGCGAAGCTTTCGCCCATGAGGGCTGAGGAAGCTGAGGGAGACAGGCGCAGCGCCGTAGTTGCCCTGCCATACAAACGTGCCCTGGGTACGGCAGAGCGCGATGGCCGGATCGAGCAGGGCGGGGATCCCGGTACACTCGAACACCACATCCGCGCCACCCGGCGCGAGCCGCTCTATCTCCTTTGCGACGTTCTGGGCCGAGGCGTCGACAAGGTGGTCGGCCCCGAACTCCCTGGCGAGCGCGAGCGCTTCCGGGTTAACGTCTACCGCGATCACCACGCAGCCTCGGTGCACGCACGCCGCGACCACACCGAGGCCGATCAGGCCCGCGCCGTGGACCACCACGCTCTCGCCCATACGCGGGTTTGCCATATCGACGCCGTAGAGGCCGACTGCCGGCATCACGAACATCGACGCCTGCTCCATGGTTGCGCCGGGCGGCACATGGTCCGCGCCATGGCTGGCGTTTGGCCTCAGGACGATGTGCGAAGCATGCGCGCCGCTTACGCAGGAGACCGCCTGGCCTCCGGGGAGGCTCATGGCGTTGTTGCCGCGGAAGTAGACCCGGTCGCCATCGCGGAAGTTATTGATCCCAGCGCCTGTCGCCTCCACCACCCCCGTGCCCATGTAGCCAGTGCAGAGGGGGTACGGTCCCCAGGATACCTTGCCGCGAATGAGTGCGAATTCGGTGCCAATGGAGACGCCGGTGAAGACGCTCCGGATGGTGATCTGGTCGGGCTCGGGCTCCGGCAGCTCGACCTCCTCCAGCGTGAACTCCTGCCTGTCGCTGCAGATCAGTGCCTGCGCTCTCATTGCCAGTCTCCCTCTGCCCGCGGTGTGCGAGCGCTATTGGTCGAGCCACTTCCAGCGGCGCTGTTTCAGCATATCGAGCAGCACCGCTCCCAGAATAACAAGTCCCAGCACCACCTTCTGGGTGTAGGGCTCCACATTCATCAGGTTCATCCCGTTACGAATGTCCGCGATGATAAACGCCCCTACCAGAGTGCCGAATATGCGCCCCTCGCCGCCGGCCAAGCTGGCTCCCCCCACAACCACGGCCGCAATGACATAGAGCTCGTACATTGCGCCATAGGTGGGTGCGCCGGCCTTGAGCTGTGAGACGACAATGACCCCACCGATACCCGCGACCAGCCCCGAGACAATGTAGACGAAGAGGAGCGTGCGCCGGGTGTTGATCCCGGAGAGGCGCGCCGCCTCCGGGTTGCCGCCAACGGCGTAGATCTCTCGCCCGAGCGCCGCGCGAGCCATAAACACGTGGGCCACCGCGTAGATAATCAGCATCAGCACGACGGCGTTTGGAAGTGAGAGCAGCGCTGCGCCCCGCCCGAGCCAGGTGAAGGAAGCGGGTATCTCGTAGATAGACTGCCCCTTCGCAATGATGAAAGCGATTCCGCTCGCCACCTGCATCATCGCCAGTGTGGCGATGAAAGGCGGAATTCGGAAGAGCGTGATCATCATGCCTGAGAATGCGCCTACCAGGCCGCAGGCCGCAATGGCCGCGAGGGAGCAGCCGAGCATTGTCATGGGCGACGCAGCGATGCCCCCGGCGGAGCGAATCAGGAACGCGGTGAGCACCGCGGAGAGAGCTACCAGGCTGCCAACCGAGAGGTCGATTCCGCCCGTTATGATCACCATCGTCATGCCGACGGCGATGATGGCGATCACCGCGATCTGGTCGGCGATGTTGCGGAGATTACCCGGCTCGAGAAACGTCGAGCGCCCCCTGGCCATCGGAGCGACCACTTTGAGATTCGCGAAGGCAGGGCCGGAATCGCGCAGCGCCGCCCAGACGCCCCATTCCCGGCACTCCGGCGTGGTGGCCACGAATCCCATGGGGCGCCCCTGAGCTGCCAGCGCTTCGAGCGCGTGGCGGACCGTGAGCGGATCTCCATCCACGCGGGTCACAGCAATATGGCCCGCGGCGAGCTTCCCTGCGGCCGTCGCCGCGAACGCCTGCGCCTCGCTATCCTCCGTAGCGACCACGAAGACGGCCGCGGGCGCGGGCCGCTGCTGCAGCAGGTCGGAGGCGAGCGATGCGCCGCCCTCGGCCCCGCGTGGCTCCTCCTGGTGATAGGTGGACCAGGAGAAAAAGAGGGAGAGTAGAATGAGGACCGCCAGCATTCCGTAGATCGTCACAAAGCGACGCATCATTTAAGGGTGGAGTCCTTGTCGGCGTCCGCCTTCTTGTAGAGGCCCGTCGGAATGAGAACCTGCGGCTCGAGCTTCTCGCCAGCGAGATATTTCGCCACTGACTGGATTACAAGCTGCCCGATCTTCTCCGGGTACTGCACCGAGTCCGCGTAGATCTTGCCGTCCTTGATGGCCTGCTTCGCCTCTGGCTGACCATCGAAGCCCACTACCTTGATCTTGCCAGTGCGACCGGCCTTCTCAATCGCCGCCACCGCGCCGAGCGCAGTCGGATCGTTGATGGCGAAGATGCCGTCGAGATGCGGGTTCTTCTCCAGTATGTCCTGAGCCGTCTTGTATGCGGTATCGCGCACGCCGCCGCCCGGGAGCTCCGCCACGATCTTGATGCCGGGAGATGCCGCGAGGACCTCCTTGAAGCCCTTAATGCGCTGCAGGCAGGACTCGACCTCCGGATGGCTGATGATGGCGACGGTACCCTTGCCGCCCAGCCCCTCCACAATCGCCTGGCCTGCGAGCTTGCCGCCGGCGTAGTTGTCGGTGGCGATATGGCTCACAACCTTTGCGCTCTTATCGAGACTCGCGATATCGGCTGTGAAGACCGGAATACCGGCCTTGTTGGCCTCCTGGATCGTCGTTCCGATCGATTTCGAGTCACAGGGACAGAGGATGATCGCACTCGCCTTCTTCACGATAAAGTCGTTCACCTGGTCCTTCTGTCGTGCAGGGTCCATCTCGCCAGCGGTGATCACGATATCGTAGTTGTGCTTTAGGCCCTCGGCCTGCATGGCGTCGCCCATCTGCTTGAAGAAGGGATTGGCCATCGTGAGAAGCGAAACGCCCACGGTGAGCTTACTCTTTGAGGCAGGCGCGCCTCCCTCGGGTGCCGGAGCGGATGAGGTCTCGGGCGAGCGGCAGCCGGCAAAAGCCGCCAGACAGGCCACGAAACTGAGGGCGAGCGCAGATCTCTTCATGGGGTCTCCTCCCAACGGAACCATCGGATTGGATGCAGGTCGCCGTATAGTCCGACCGGCGAGGCCGTTAATCCTCCCTGCGCCCTGAAACTCGCGCCCGACCGGCTCGTCGGCACGGGAAGAAGAACCCGGGTACGGGAGGGATGAGGGCCCAGCAGCCGCCGGGTGGTACAAATAGAGCGGGCGGGGGATTTCGCAAGAAATCCCCCGCCCGCTCTGTCCGAACTAGATCGCCCTGTTGTTACCGGACGATGTTGCCAGTCTTGTCGTCGACACGGTCACCGGTCATGGCGTCCTCCGCGCGCTCCACTGCGCCGCGCGTATCCCGCTGGCCAGTGGTGGGACTGACGTCATAGCCGGAGCCGCGACTCACATGCTCTGCACCGGTTACCGGGTCGGTGTTCGCGGGAGTGAGGGTCTCGCCCGTAAGCGGACGATCGTAGGCGCGCACTGCGCTTCGCTGGGCCCCGCTGTTTCCCCCCATGACCTGGTCCTGAACCACTGGATTAGTGATTTCCTGACCGTTTACCATGCGGGGGGTGTTGTAGCTCCCGGCAGCGTTCCCGGCCGGATTGTAGGCTGCCGTTTCGGCCGCACCGGAGGAGATCGTAGAGCGATACTCGTCGGCGCGCTCATCGATATTCACCGCACCGTGGCTGCTGAGGATCTCACCTGCGCGCTCCGCCATGTTGGCTTCGGCGCGTACTGCGACCAGCGTTGAGCCGCGGCGAACGCCCTCCTGATAGAGTTCGGCCTCCTCGTGGGGCACCCCGAGATGCGTGAGTGCGCCAAGCAGGCCGCCTGCTGCCGCCCCAATTCCCGCTCCGGTAATGGTGGAGATGAGCCAACCTGCGGCCGCAATGGGTCCGAAGCCCGGTATCGCGAGCAGGCCAAGACCCGTGAGGAGGCCGAGGCCGCCGCCCACAACGGCACCCGTGGTAGCGCCCGCTCCTGCCGCATTCGCAGTGGCATCCCCGGCCGTTTCGGAATGGGCCGTGTTGGCATACTGGTCGAACTGGCCGCTCTGATTGCCAGCAACAATACTGATGTCATCGCGGGCAAAGCCGCTATTCTCAAGATACTGCACCGCGCTCTGCGCCTGTGCAAAGTCGTCAAACAATCCAATCACAGACTTCGACATCCTGCTCTCCTTCTCGAGATGAGTGTGTTCCAGTCGCCCTTCCAGAGGCGACAGCTACTGCAAACCGATGCCCGTTCGTATACTCGGGCAATCGAACGGGCAACACGGTTCCAACGACCAGCGGCGCATCATCGCGAGCCTACAGTGGCTCCTCGACGTCAGCAGTTCGGACAGCCATGACGGCCGCCCACCATGCATCCCGGATTACGGCTCAATACCGTATTCGTTCATTGCTTCAAGAAGTTCACTCTCGAAAGCCACCCTTTCGCGCCGCAAAGGAGCCGCGTGACTCTCCTGGTTTGGCACCCGCCTGCAGGTGACACGAATCTCTTCCGCCACCCTCAGGCGCTTTTCCAGGTCCAGCCTCTCTCCTACGTCGGGAGTGGTAGAGCTGCACGGCACTGTCACGCGCCGACCCTGATGCTGGCAAGGTCCCTTGTTAGCCGCTTCGGCCCAGAGCATTGAATCCCTCAAGGCTCGCCCCAATACGGCAATACACCCACTGGATACTGGCTGCCCCCGAGCCGCCTCTCATAGTGGTGGCTCCTGCTGGGGTTCCATTTTGCCTCGACCGCCACACCATGTAGCCGGCCACCGCCAGGATCACGACAATCACGCAGACAATGATCATAGAAACTTTGCCGCCGCCCGCTGGCCGGTCATACACCTTGAAACCTCGCCGCTTATCGCGGCCCTCCACGTTACTCATACAGCCCCTATGCCTCTCCAGCCGGTGATCACCGGCCTAGAACGTTATCTCCCGGTTTTCGCCCGGCGCAAACGTGGTGCCAGTCGCGATCGCATTCACGAAGCCCACCAGATTGACCATGGCGCCCGCGGGAGCATCCCAGTATTCGGCGCGCTCCACTTTAACGCGAATGAGGGCCAGAGTCAGGTCGTCGAGTCCATCTGGGAACCAGGCTCTGTAGATTGGATTCCAGAGCTCAGCGGCCTTGTCGCGGTTCTTCACGATCTGGGCGCGCCCCGAGATCGAGACATAGCGGTTATCATCATGCGCCGCATAGCTAACGTTTACGTGGCTATCGTGAGCAACCTCGATCGCCTTCGCCGAATCCGATCGCGCGAAGAACCATAGCTCGCCATCGAAGGGGGCCTGCTGGGTCGCCATGGGACGGCTGCGGAGCGTCTGATCCGACCCGATGGTCGTCAGCATTGCGATCTTGATATCTTTGATCAGCTCCGCGAGCTTCTTCGTCGCTTCGGCCGGGTCAGCATTCTTATCCGTGCTTTCCGTCATGCTCTCTCTTTCCAACCAGACAATTGGATTCGCGTCGGTCTCATCGACCGGCTTAAGAAGGACGCGAGATCGCACGGCAAGTTCCTCGAAAAATGCAGAGACGAGGCTGCCTTGATAATGCCCGGCGAACCGGGCCGGAGCGGAAGCGGGTTGGCCCAGATGAATATGGGCGCCGCTCGCCGTATACACGGTGTCCATTGGCTCTGCGGGGAGTAGGCGCGGGCCCGCGCGGACAAGGAGCGCCTCCAGGCGCGCCGCGGCATGCCCGCGACTATTCAGAAGCAAGTCCGCGCAGCGGCGCAGCTCAACTAACCATGTCTGGGAGCTGTCATCATCTCTTATGTGCCTTTCGAGTCTCCTGTGGCGTCCGTCTGAACCCTGCTTTCGTTACTGCTTGCGGCTTTTTCATCCAGCATCTCTTTTGACAAGAAGAAGTTGAGTCCCGTCCGGATGACCGCGATCGCGCCCAGTTTTCCGATCTCCTGCCAGGTAGGAGCAATGGCTGTGGAGAGAATATCGGCTCCGAGCTGAAACTCCAGGGCGAGGGCCAGATACCGCGCCAAGAGGAGGCGGATTGCGGTGAAGTTCGCAGTCTGATGGACGAGGCTGGCACGAGCAAACTGCGATGCGGCAATCAGAAAGCCCAGGGCAATAATGACGGCCCCGGTTGTTTCGACGGCGAGCTTGAGCCATTGGACGCCGGCAATGACGAGGGGTTCGGCAACATTCATCGTGCTCCTCTTCACGAAGGGGCAACTTCTTGCACGCCTTCGAGGGTGCAGCAGCGCGCCAGCACCCACAGGCTGACACGCTGCAGACCGTTGAGAATCTCAATCGGGCCAAGCGCCAGAGAAGCGATAGGGGAAATCGCTTTCCGAATCGGAATGGAGAGCAATTCCTGGTGTCGTTCAGACCGCAAGTAGCGCCAATGTGCGCTTGTTTCTGTGATCTCCGATTGGCTGGCCGCGGAATATAGTCTGGCCGTGAAGTCTCCTTTCGACTGCCAATACGAAAAAGGAGACCGAGTCCATGACCTTTCTCGATAATTGAACTTTGCCGGCATAGGTTCGGCAAGAACACTCGGTCTTTCCGGTTCCAGAGCGCATCGGCGGCCACTGCGGACTATCAACCGGGCAGGGCGGGTTAACAAAGGAATCAGGTCGCGGACGCGCGCTGCGCGCTTGCTCTCCGTTGTCGCAGTGGTACGCAAACTCGGTACGGCGTTCGTAAGCATTCGTACGCATTAGTAAGTCGTCGTCGCTTTGTGGCCGTTTGCGTATAGGCAACCGAAAGGACACTCCAGGCCCTATCCGTGTTTCACGGATAGGGCCTGGAGTGGTTTGCAGAAACCACGATAGACTAACGTGGGAGAGAAGGGCCAGAGCATGACGACTAACATGATCTCTGCGAAATCCAGCCGCCGGACAGATCATATAGTGGGGCGACGGGCCCCACTATATGATCGGGAAGAGAGGATCGGAGGAGGCTACTGTGTCAGCAACAGACGTCCCCATGCCGACCGGTCCGAGGAGTTACGATCCGTGCCGTTCCACATCAGTTGCCGCTCACGGCGCGTGCCATCTGGCCCATCGTCGATGGCGAGGTCGAACAGGATCTGGCGGCCGATCGCCGGCTTGATGCCGAGCGCTTCGAAGGGAATTGCAGCCTCCAGCGTGTAGCCCTTGCCATCGCTGGCGGGCAGAACCGCCATCGGGGTGACGTACTGTTGCGGCGAATGGGCATAGAAGTACTCGACCTTTCCGGAAGGCTTTCCTGCACTGAGCAGAATCTGCCTATCCGTAAAGAGCATGGCGCCCGGCTGGTCCGGAGTCTCAGCCCCGACAAAGAGCTCGATGCCATCGCCGTTCCAGATACCGCTTCCCGTCTGATTGTTCATCATCGGTGTCGCGTCCACAACGTTCACCAGAACATAGAGGTACTTGTCATCCCATGTTAGGCGGAAGCTCCCCTCGACGCCTGCGGCCTCCGCACCGATTACCATGCGCTTGCCACTGATGCCCTCGGGGGGATTTCCGGGCCAGCCTTCGCGGCTGCCGTCGACGCGGATTGCGCCGGGCGCACGGGGCGCGCGAATTACTCGTTTGGCCGTTCCTGCCGCAGAGAACTGCGGATCGTCGTACACGAACGGCGCACGCTTGCCCTCCGCCACGGCGTAGACGTTGCGGTGGGCCGCCGTGGCCTGCTCCAGCAGGTCGTACCAGGGACGATCTGCAACGCTCAGTACTCCGATGTTGCCGTTCTCGCCGCCGATCCTCTCAAAGAATCTCCCAGTGCGCGCCTGATCGAGAAGCGAAAACCACTCGGACCCTACCACGAATCCGAGCGAGGCGGCCTGCTCGACGTAGTTGCGGTAGGCGAGGCCTCGCGCTTTCTGACTTTTCACCTCGCGTGCGCCGCCAGGGAGCCCGGAGTCCGAGGGCGAGCTGAAGTGCCACTCGCTCAGGAAGAACGGCTTCCCGCCGCTCCAGCCGTAGAGCCGCTTCAAGTAGTCCTTGTCGATGGCGCTTGTGTAGTAGTTTACGCTCACAATGTTGAGGTGCTTACTGGCAATCCGAACGAGCGGCTCGCTGTTCGCGGTGCCGGGTTGCCAGCGGCTCCCGATCAGCATATGGTGGGAGTCATATTTCCGGAAGGTCTTCTCGTACACGCTGTAGTAGGCCTCGATAAAGAGGTCTGTATAGACGGCCATATCCTTTGCGGCCGCAGCCGTTGTGACGGGAATGCCAATGTCGTTAAGCTCGGCGAACGAACGAGCAGTGAGACCCCAGGCGCTGTTAAGCGCGGCGACCGTGCCGTACTCCTTCTCCAACATGGCGACCAGGCGGCGCTTTGCGGCGCTTTTGCCATCGATCTGCGGGATCTTGCGCGGGATGTCTTCAAACGGCTGCTCGTTGCCGAGGAAGTAGCCGATCAGGAGCGGTTCCTGAGCGGAAGGGGCAACCCCATCCCGAAAGTTTCGGTCGAGCTCCGCCGCAGTGGCCGGATCGAAGGGATCGGAGAGAGTGCCAAGGCCCGGAACGGCGGGTCCGCCACCCGGCAAGTGGGCGGCATATGGGAAGTTGAGCGCCTTGTGAGCGCGGGTAATATTGCTAAACGCTCCGCCGGAGTTGAAGCCCCATGCGCGCAGTCTGGCGATCTGACGGGCGGTGAAAGCCTCCGGGTCGTGCGGCTTTCCGTACTTACGGATCTCATTCGCAATGTAGAACGAGATCGTATCGTGTGACCAGTATGGCTCCGGATGATATGCGGTATGAAAAGGTCCATCGTACTCAGGCAGCCACTCGTAGAGCCCGGTTCGTCCGCCCGTATAGGTGTAGTCGTCACCGTTCGAGAGGCTGCAGACCGCAAGGTGGAAGAAGGCATTGC
>JBBRJW010000054.1:0-8920 GCA_038218705.1 Chthonomonadales bacterium
GGGTTCGCAGATGCTCCTCGCTCTCGGCAGCGAAGAGAGATCGCAGCTCGGGATCTTCAATAACATTCATGGCCAATGGTCACTTTCAGGCGGCGCACTGCCACTCAAACGGCCGACTGGAGCTGGGAGATAGCGAGGCGAAGTGTCTCGATCCCAACGCGGCTCTGGCCTATAGCCGCTGCCGTCTCCCGGGAGCCAGCGCTCAGCGCATCCATCGATTCCAGGACCTGCTTGACCGCGGTGAGTTGTTGAGGCACGCTGAGCAGCGTCTGCTGAGCAGAGTCGGCTGCGCTGTTGCTCGCGTCTCTAAGCTCTGTAAATGCGCTCACGGTGGCCTGGGTTCGGAGAATTGCCTGGTCGACGGTTCGGGCACTCTCCTCCGTCGCCATCACCGCGGCGTTGGTGGCCTTCTCGATGTCGTCGACGAGCACGCTGATGCGCTCAGCCGACTTGCGGCTCACGTCTGCGAGCTTTCGAATCTCCGTTGCAATCACCGCGAAGCCCTTGCCGTGCTCGCCTGCACGGGCGGCTTCAACGGCGGCATTCAGGGCGAGCATATTGGTCTGGCTGGCGAGGTCGCTAACCTGATTCGTAATCGTGCTGATCTGAGCAGTCTGCTCACTCAGGCGAAGGATTCGTCCCGCAACGGTGACCCCTACTTTGTCCTTGAGCTCCACCATGCCCTCCTGCATCTGCAGGACGGTCTTGATTCCCTGGGTAGCAACGTTGACGGACTGCTGCACGCGGTCGGCCGCGGACTTTACTACGGCCGCAGTCTGGTTGAACGAAGCGTCGAGCTCGTCCATCGCAGTGGTCGTCTGGCTGACCGCTGCGGATTGACCGAGCGCAGTTCTCTCGTGCTCTTCGACGGTCGAAGCGAGCTCGATGGAGGTCTGCGACAGCGCGTTGACAGTCGACTGCAGCGGGCGAGTGATGGAGCGGCTGATGAGTGGCCCGATGACCACCCCAAAGAGCGCGAAAGTACAGATCAAGAGCGCGATCTGAAGAATGCCGCGCGATACGACGAGCGACTGTGTTTCGTGCTTGAGGTCGAGGTCCTCCGCATCGGTAAGGCGAATTGCCTCCGCGATACCTGCCTGATGCGCCTCGTAAGCGATACGCATCTCTCCGTCCAGCAACGCCATTGCTCTCGCGTGATTGCTGGCGGCAACGGCCGGCAGCAGCTTCTGCTCAAAAACGTGAAAGAAGCGAAGCGCAGGCTCCTGCGCTCTTACAAAGATAGCCTCTTTCATCTGCTGATGCGTGTCGTTCTTCAGGGCGGCGCGCCATCGATCCATCGACGCGTCGTAGGTCTGGCGCAGCTGGCGATAGCGGGCGATGAGGCTGTCGCGCTCGGAGGACCGCTCCGTTGTGGCAAGCTGTCGGGCGATCAGATAAGAGCTTGAGATGTCCATCGGGGCCGGGGCGACATCCGCCATCAGCTGGCGGTTCATCACAATCCGGGTGACATACGGACCGTCGAGCTGTAATTGGCGTCGGGTATTGTACGAGATGGCCGCGTACATAGCCAGTACGGCCGCAAACGCAATCACCATAGCCGCCAATTTTGTTCGGATCTTCCAGTGGCTCAATTTCATTCAGGGCTCCTCATTCACGACGAATTGCGGCTGCTTAAGCAGTGCGGGCAGGTCGAGCAGAGTGAGCATTCGATCGCCGCACTGCGCCGCGCCCAGCAGATGCCCGGGGCCTTCTGCTCCGTCGACGCGGGTATTGGGAGGGGGCAGAAATACAACCTCCTGCAGCTCGTCGACGGCAATTCCGGCAGGGTGGCCATCGCCATCCACTACCACCACGGGGCCCTCCACGGGGGCTTCTCGCGCCGCGAGGCCCAGCGCCTGCGAGACATCCAGAACCGTGACCATGTCTCCACGCAGATTCATCTGACCCAAGACCGTAGGGGGACAGCAGGGCACGCGGGCCACCTCGCGCATCGGTGCAAATTCACGGACCGAGCCGAGCGCGATGCCGAACCACTCTCCTCCGAGGCGGGCCAATGCGAACGGTGCGAGTCCCTCTCGCTCAGAGCTCTCGGTGCGGAGCGCGAGAGCGTCCGCGCGCTCCTTGAGCACAATCTCTTCAGCCGGCGCGAAGTGCGTCCAGAGGCTCGCAGAACTGGCAGCACTGGCGCTCTCGGAGAGGCCAGAACCTGGATCCTCTGCGTCCAGGGCTGTAAGCTGGCCGAGATTCAGAACCGGTACGATCCCATCCGCGAGCCTGAGTAACCCGGAAAGAGCCCGCGCCGGAAAGCGCTCGTCCTGCTCAGGAAGCGGAGCCACCTGTTCCGGGAAGACTTCCTCTACCCCGAGCACCTTCTGTACGACGATCCCGACTGCTGCCGACTCGTGCTCGATCACCAGGAGTGTGTCGGTTACAACGGGCAGACTCCCGGCCTGACCAAAGGAGCGCGCCAGATCGATCACCGGCACGATGCGGCCGCGAAAATTGACGACGCCAACGAGCCGATCGCCCGCTTCTCCCAGCCCAACGAGCTCAGGCAGCAGGGCGACCTCGAGAACGGCGGATGCCTCGACTGCCAGGCGCGCTCCCTGAAAGTGGAAGAGCATGTACGCGGTGTGTGTCGTCTCAGCCTCCTTCCGCTGTCAGCTTCTCCAGCTGAGCAAGCAAATCCTGCGAAATACGTCCGCTGGGGACTGAAATGTCCGGTCGGGTCAATTTCGCCTTCACAAGTTTCGCGGCCGATATATAGAGAAGTCGGGCGCGTTCTGTCTCGCCCGCAGCATCACAGAGGCCCGCCAGTTCCAGTGATGCGGCCAGAGATGTTGGGTCCACGTAGAGGGCGGTTCTCAGCAGGGCGCGCGCGTCCTCAAGTCGACCCTGCTCCTGGGCTACGGCGGACAGAAGAACGTATGGGTCGGCGGAGAAGGGCGACGATTCGACGATGCGCAGAGCGCTCGCGATCGCCTCACTGTATTTGCCGATGTCGGCCAGCGCGCGCGCTTCCCTCATCGCCTTCTCGTGCCCGGCCTCAGTCAGCAGAAGACCAACGAGCGATTCGGTAAGCGTTCGAATGGTTGGCGCGGGCGCAGCATCTCGCTCCGGCAATTTCGGCGCGGCGTCGAAGTGCGGTACCACTGGTGTGCCGGGCAGGGCCGCGCGCAGCGGGTTCGCGGCCGAAGGCGCGGAGGGCGCGGAGGGCGCGGAAGGCGCGGAAGGCGCCGCAGCCGGCGGAATACTGGCCGGAGTGGGCGGCAGCTCGCTAGCCCCTGTAACCCGCTGATAGACGACAGAGCCAGGGAATCGGCGCGCCTGAAGCAGGCCCGTCGCCGATCCGAACGTCTCGCCATGGCCGGTCATAAGGTAGCCCGCCTCGTTTAGCGCGGCGGAGAAGCGGGCGACCACCGCGCCTACCGACGCGCGATCAAAATAGATGAAAACGTTGCGGCAGACAATGATATCGAATCCAGTTAAGAGGTCACCCAGTCCGAGAGGCACTTTCGACATCAGGTTGACGTGGGCAAAGGAGACCAGCGCTTGCGCGGCCGGGGATATCTGCCATCCCTTTCCCCTGGGTATGAAGCACCTCTGGCGAAGCGAGGGGTCGGTGCCGCGAAACGCCCAGTCGCCATACACCCCCTGGCGAGCGAACTCAAGGGACGCATTATTGATATCGGTTCCTAAAATGGCAGCATGCCAGGGAGGTTCGGATCCATTTCCAGCGCCAGGGAGCAGATCCAATACCATCAGCGCGAGGGAGTACGGCTCCTCGCCCGTGGAGCACCCGGCGCTCCAGATTCGCAGGGAGCGCGACCTCTCGTTTCTGGCGATTATCTCCGGGAGGATCTGGGTGCGAAGGAGGGCCATCTGCCCTGCGTCGCGGAAGAAGTAGCTCTCCTGATTGGTAAGCCGCTCGATGAGGGGCTCCCATTCAGCTTCTGCGGCAGCCGATTCCGACTGAAGCAGCATTACGTATTCACCCGGATCCGCGAGCTGCAGGATCGAAATTCGGGCGGTAATGGCCCGCTCCAGTCCACCGCGATCCCGCGACCTCAGCTCCAGACCTGTACGCGCTCCGACGAGAGCTGCAAGGCGGTCGACGTATGGCCCCATCGGCATGGCGCAGGTTACCTCACTCCGCGGCGGACGACGTTTCTGGACAGCAGGGATGAGCGCTGTGCGCCCGCCGGACCAGCGCGCACGGGGGCGCGAGCTGGGCCTGCAGATTGCGGAACCCGGTCGCACAGCCGACCCTGCGTCCCGCGCGTCGTCGAGGGGCTGCAGGGAGTCGAGGCTGCTGCATGACTGGGTACGCGCCTGAGCAGGATTCGTTTCATGGGCAGATCTCAGTTGAGGTAGCGGGCGGGCGGGCGGCTGGCGCGTCCGCCCTTGTGGCTCGCTCAGTTCAGTGCCCGGCTGAGGACGGGAGCTGTGCTGTCGTTCCATGGGAGCGCCGTATTCTTCGCTCAAGCCCAGCAGATTACCGATTACGGCACCAACCTGACGGACGAACAGAAGGAACCTTTACCGCCGCGGAGGAGCGAGCCCGAATAGGCCAAAGATTTCGGTCTCCGTCATTGCCATTGCGAGATCGCAAGTAACATCGTCCACCACTTCCGTGAAGAGCGCGCGCTTCGCGCGCAGCGTGGAGTCAATGCGCTCCTCAATAGTGTTCGCACAGACGTAGCGAACCACTGTGACGGGGTACTGCTGGCCCATGCGGTGCGCACGGCTCTCTGCCTGCTCTTCGAGGGCGGGATTCCACCAGCGGTCGAGATGGAAGACGTAGGAGGCCGACTGCAGGTTGAGGCCAACGCCGCCCGCGCGCAGTGAGAGAACCAGCGCCTTGTGTCGGTCCTTGGCGGCGAAGAGGTCCAGGGCCTCGGACTTCTGGTGGCTGGAATGGTCGCCGGTAAACGTGATCGGCGCGAAGCGGGCCAGTCTCTCGGCGAGTTGTCGCACGCCAAATTGGGCGTCCGTGAACTGCGAAAAGATGAGCGCCCGGTGTCCCTCCGCCACGAGCGCATCGAGGCGGCGCTCAATGTCGTCGATTTTGGCCGACTGCCCTGAGACTGGATCACGGTTGCAGATCTGCTTCAGCCGCGCAAGCAGCTCCAGGATATGCGTGATGGAGACGGAAGCGCCCACACTCGCCAGATAGACCAGCCCCTCTTGCTCCGCCTGGTCGTAGGCGGCGCGCTGTCCGGGCGCGATCTCGATCAACTGCTCGATGATCTGCTTCGGAGGCAGATCTCTCAATACGTCCGACTTTCTGCGCCGAAGCTGGTGTGTCCCCAGTGCGGCACGAATTCCTGCCGTCGTTCGGGGCACGCTCGCCCTCCTGTGGGGCTCGCCCAGGAGAAACTCCAGAATCGATACGATGTCCTCAATTCGATTCTCAAGGGGCGTGCCGGTAAGCGCCCACCGCCGTCCCCGCTGCAGGCGCTTGCAAGCTCTCGCAACGCCCGATTCGCCGTTCTTAATGCGCGATGCTTCATCGAGCACCACGACCGACCACGAAATGCGCAGGGCTGGACTGTCACGGACGTCCAGCACGTCCCCCCGCAGCGTCTCGTAGCTGACGAGCCGGACGTGGGCGGGCCTCCGCCAGAGCGCGGCACGTTCGCGCGCCGCTCCGGCGACCACTACCGTGACAAGCTCGGGCCCCCAGATAGCGAGCTCCCTGCGCCACTGCATGAGCAGCGAGGCGGGGCAGACGACGAGCGCGGTCTCGATCTCGCCCCGCAGAAAGAGCACGCGGAGCGCGGCGACGGCCTGCACAGTCTTGCCGAGGCCCATGTCGTCGGCCAGCAACAGCTCCCTGCGTGTGAGGAGCGCGGCGACGCCCTCCCGCTGGTAAGGCAGGAGTTGGAACGGCCAGACGAGCGGGCCATCCGGCTGCAGCAGCGCTTCCAGGGCGGGCTGGAGCGCCGCCGAGAGGCGCCGGGCCAGATCGCTCTGCGGCAGGGGTAGCTCGCCATCGCCGCTGCCTTCCGACCAGGCGGCCGATCTTCTGCCAGGGGCGCCATCAAGCGGTTTCGGCAGCAGCGCAGGGACCTGTACACTGCGGGCGCGGCCCACATCCCAGGGCTGCGCCGCGACCTTGCCGGGAGCGCGAAGCCAGGGCAGCGCACGAGTGACAACTTGCGGGGCACCGGTGTCGGGGAAGCTCAGCGCCTGACGCGCCGGGTTTGCGACTTCGGGAGTCCACGGGGCGGGCCGACCGAGAATGTGAAAGCGTGGACGCAGGGGAGCGTCATGCCTCGGCGAGAATAGTATCATCGGTCGCCTGGCTCCAGGGCAGCGCCGGGTAGACCTCGCGCCAGCCGCTGCGAATCCGGTCGAAGGGCTCGAGGGCGCAGCCGCGCGCGAGGAGCGACTGGGCGAGCCCGTGCGCCGGGTGTGATGGTGGGGGCGGATTGTTGAGCCAGCTCCATGCCGCCGGAGCTTCGCCTTCGAGGCCCGAGGCCTGGGCGAACGGGACGGCCGGATTTATCTCGTCCCTGCAGAACGACAGGGTGCCGAGCTCCTCACGGCAAACTAGAAGCGCGGGCTCCTTCTCGCACGCATCGAAGAGGGAATGACTGAGGCGGATGATCGCCATGCGGCGCACGTCGTCCACCCGCCACAGGAAGCCCGAAGGCGCGGGCAAGCTGTTGTAAACGAATTCGATCGGCATTCCCTGAGCGTCGATCACCAGCAGTGCGCCGTAAAACGCCCCGGGCTCGGGCAGCCAGACAACATCGAGATAAGCGGCATAAGCCGCGGCGGCCCGCGGCGGCTTTGCATAAGGGAGCGACATGGATTCAGGCGCCGCCTTCGCTCTCATCGCCCGCGAGCACCTCATCGGACGCCTCGCGATCGTCGTGCACTACCTCGTCTGTGGCAACATCCGGGGAGTAATCGGGGTAGCAGCGCTCCAGGTCCCACAGTGTGATCCACTTGCGGATGCGGGAGCGCACTGTGCTTGCGGCGCTGAACCGCTCCGGTGGAAGCGAGCGGGTTTTCACGCCGTACGCGCGCTCATAGATCCCGGCAACGCGGTATTTAATCTCTTCCTCCTGCTCAGGCGTAGGCGGCTCGAGCGGCATCGGGTTGTTCACCATCTGCAGCGCCCGGGCGAGATCGCGCGCGCTGTCGCCGATACCGAGGCCCGGCAAACCTGAGCCGAGGCGCTCGCTGTCGTCCTCCCGGGATTTCTGGATCGCCGGATGTACTCCGGCAAATACCGGGAGGATGGCTGCGCCGTGCTGCCGGGCGATAGCCGCCCACCACTCCAGTTCGTCCCAGACCAGCAGCCGCTGCTTGGGGGGGAAGACCGTAAAGCGCTCCAGCTCGTCGAAGAAGACCACCCAGCCCTTCGCGCCACAGGCACGATAGAACCGGGCGAGCAGCCGGATTCGGTCGTGCGCCAGCAGCGCGGCCCGCTTTGCCTTTAGCTGGTAGCCGGCGGCCTGTCGGCGCACCTCCTCCCTTATTCGGGTAAGAGGCAGGGCGCTCCCTTCCAGGTCACCGAGAACAAGGGTGCGTAACTCTTCGTCGCCCCGACTCTCCTCGTAGATCTGGAGCAACGCTGGAAAGCGCTCGTCGATGCCGGAATCGCGAGCCCAGAGCCGAAGAGAGGCGTAGGGTGTGTCGTTGATGCGCAGGTCGCTCGCCAATGAGCGGAGGGCACGGCCGACGTGCCCCTGCACCTCGGCGGCCTCCGCTAGCTTTCTCAGGACGACGTGCGCGTTGCCGAGCGGCATTTCCGGGCTCACCACGGAGCTGCTGGTAACGAACCCATCCCCCATGGAGATGGCGCGCAGACAGCTCAGCAGGTGCGACTTGCCCTGACCGAATTCCGCGGTGATGAAGAGCGGCGCAACTCCCTCGCCGGCCTCCACTCCCGCGAGGCGCTCCTCGAAAGCCTCTCGGATGGTAGCCTGCGTGGTTCCAAGCTCTTCGACGGCGCTGCGGCCGGGCACACCGGAGCGCAGGGACTCTATTGCGCGGCGCGCGGCAAGTTGCTGGGGGTTCATCCGGCGTCCTCCAGGTGCACCAGGGCGGCTACAGGATTGGCCCGGCGCGTATCGTGGACTTCCAGGCCGATGCGGGTCTGCAGCGCGTCGTAATCGTAGAAGTTGCGGCCGCTGTCACCGCTGTAGTAATCCGGCGAGGTGAGAACGACCAGGCAGAAGCGCTCGAGCTCTTCAATCTCGTCGATGAAGCGCCGCAACAACTGCAGCATTTGACGATAGGCAACATCGCCATACGTTATCGGAGGGGCCGCGTCGGCTTCCGCGAGAATTTCCTGCATCTCCTCGTGCGGTACACGGGACGCAATGGCTTCTCGCAGCCGCTCCATCGTCACGGCCTGGCGGCGCGATTCGGGCATTTTCACCCGCTCGTAGGGACGAAAATCGAGCACGACGACCGCGCCCGCGCGACCGGTGCGCGGGATCCAGCGGCACACGGACGCGAGCATGTGGCGGGCATTCGCGAGGTCGATACGGTTGTAGATATGGACCTTCTTCAACTCAGCCGCGAGTCCTGCGTGCCCCGCCAGCCAACCGAGGATCACCTCTTCGGTGGTGGGCGTGACGGCATCGGGCACTACCTGGGCCCGGGCGAGTGCGGTCAGGGCGGTTCGGAGCTCGATCTCCTGGCTCTTCTCCCGGATAAGCGGCGTCGCGTAGTGGAGTTGAAACTGCCCGAGCAGGTCGGTCGCGTCGCGCCCGTTGTCGCGTGCGATGCCGTCCAGATCGTTGAGGGCGCCGCCCGGGGCGACGTAGATGGACTGACGCTCCAGATACTCGCGAACGTGCGCGGATGTCCAGCCTTTCCAGTCAACGTCACGGGTAACGGCGAAGAAGAAGCGGTCGATTCGGTGCAGGTCGGCTTTCGCGCCACTGGGGCCGGGCGCGCCGGAATCCAGGTGGGCGTAGTGAAGTCCCAGGCGGCC
>JBBRJW010000055.1:0-8819 GCA_038218705.1 Chthonomonadales bacterium
ACTCATCTGTGACGCGGATAGAGTGGTTTGCATTCTGGAAACTAACGCTGTCGTACGCGCCGCCTGCAACGTTGAATGCGCCGCTATAGCCTGCATCGATGAGCGCCCAGGCCTTCTTCTCTTCCTTCGCCTTGCAGGTGATGAAGTCCGCGATATCCGGGTGCTCGATGTTCAGGATCACCATCTTCGCGGCGCGCCGGGTCTTGCCTCCGCTCTTGATCGCGCCTGCGAACTGATCGAAGCCGCGCATGAACGAGATGGGCCCGGAGGCGGTGCCCCCGCCCTGGAGCCGCTCGCGGCTGCCGCGGATGGTTGAGAGGTTTGTGCCGGTGCCGGAGCCGAACTTGAAGAGCATGCCCTCGGTCTTTGCCAGGCCGAGAATCGACTCCATCGTGTCGTCCACGCTGTTGATGAAGCACGCCGAGCACTGCGGCCGGGGCTGGTCCGGAAGACCCACGTTGAACCAGACCGGTGAGTTGAACGCCGCCTTCTGGTGGAGCAGAATGTGCGTAAGCTCATCCTGGAACGTCCGGGCATCGTCCTCGGTGGCGAAGTACTCCATCTCACGGCCCCAGCGTGAGATCGTGTCCGCGACGCGCCCGATCAGCTGGCGGACAGAGCTCTCCCGGGCAGGGGTGCCGATATGACCGCGGAAGTACTTGGAGACCACGACATTGGTGGCGAGCTGAGTCCAGTTCTTCGGAATCTCGCAGCCGCGCTGCTCAAAGACCTTCTCGCCGCGCTCGTTCGAAATGATTGCGTCCCGGCGCTCCCACTCCACTGTCGAATAGACATCCTGCCCGGGCACGGTGTAGCGTCGCTCCAGCGTCAGCCCGGGCGCATCCACGCCGCGAGCGCTCGGCTTCCCATCGGCGGCAACTCGAACGCGACCACTGGATCGCCCGTTGGGCGCCGTCATGACCGCTCTGGTTGACGCGCCTACCGCGTCGCCCTGGATCACGGAATCGATATTGGTCTGCATGGTCTGCTCTTCCTTCAACTCATCTCTCCTTAACAACATCGAGATCTGGTCTCTTAATGCTCAATCCAGGTGAGCCTGCCGGTCTCGGCTCGATCCCGACAGGAGCGCGCGCAGCTCGGCGGGCGCTTCTGCCGCCATATCCGGCCCGGCCTCCATCATCTGAGGCCGATTATCGCACCCCCACAACGCACCAACTGCATAGATCTTTGCGGCGTGCGCGCCCGCAATGTCATGCACAGAGTCTCCAACCATTACCACCTCATCCGGAGCAAGGCCGAGCGCCTCAAGCGCCTTCAGAAACGGCTCCGGACTCGGCTTGGGCGCGTCGCAATCATCGCCCGCTATCACAACTTCGAAGAGCTCAGAGATCCCGGCAAGATCGAGGTGGGACCGAGCTATGGCCCGAAACTTTGTGCTTACAATTCCGAGCCGGATTCCCTGCTCCCGAAACCAGCGTAGGAGCTCCACGACACCCACGAACGGGCCGACTTCTCCCAGGCGCTCCTTCATAATGGCCCGATAGGTTGCCTTGATCTCCTCAATCACCTTCTCGTCGCACTCGAGCCCGTAGTGCGAGTAGTTAGCCCGAATTACATCATCGAGCGGGAGCCCCACTCGCTCGCGCCAGATCTCCACCACGGCGGGCCGCCCTGCGTGTCTCTGCATCGCATAATCGAAGCAGCTCACGATGAGCGGATGGCTGTCGATCATGGTGCCATCGATATCCCACAGAATGGCCTTGAGCGCAGCCGGAACAGCGCGATTCACTGGGAGCCCTTCTTTGGGGCCGAGCGGCGAAGCATGTTGACTATCTCCCGGAACTGCGTGGCCTCCTCGAACTGCCTGTAGACCGACGCGAACCGCACATAGGCCACATCATCGAGCGATTTCAGCCGATCCATCACCATTCCCCCGATCTCCTGGCTCGAGACCTCCTTCTCAAGTCGGTTATAGAGCATGCGCTCTATCTCCGAGGCTGCCTGGTCAAGGGTCTCTTCGCTGATATTGCGGCGTCCTTTGCAGGCGATACGCATTCCCTCAACGATCTTCTGGCGATCAAACGGCTCGCGCCGATCGTCGTTCTTTACCACAAAAACCTGCATCTCCTCGATCTCTTCGAGGGTGGTAAAGCGGCGGCCGCATGCATCGCACTCGCGACGGCGCTTCACGGCCGCTCCTTCGGACACCGTACGGGTCTCCAGCACATGATCCTGGTTGGACAATCCACAGAATGGACACTTCATGGCACGACTCCGACTCCGATCGCTTCTTCAAGAAGAGGCAGTAAGCGCCGCCCGGTTCCTGCATTGCTCAGAGATCGCGCACGGAGCAGTTAGCCCGCAGGACGCTATATAGGCGGTACAATGTTCCCGAAAGGTCTATATATGGGGGCAGGGACAGGATAACACTACCTGCCCACTCCTGTCAAGCGGTGAATACAAATAGAGATCGCAGGGCGATTTGGTGCGGAGCGGAGGACTATTGAGCAGGATCAGCGCGCGGGATCGGTGGAGCCCGGGAGGATCTGCGGAGCGGATGGGCAGATAGCGAAGGCGTGCCCCGGCGGGGAAAAGCGCTCGGGAATCGGGTAGTATTCGATCCCGGCAGCGCGCCGTAGGGCAGGATCCGGAGCGGTTGGCCTCAGCGCCCAACCCGTGATAGGCGAGGCAGTGTAGTCGACACGGGGAAGCTGCGCAGCGCTCGGCAGCGCGGCACTTTTTGTTGGGCGAGCGCTGCGCGTCGGCGCGGTCATGCGCGCGAGCAGCGGCAGCGACGCGAGGATCATCAGCACGCCGGTAAGCCCCAGCGCGAAATCGCGCCCGACCGACCGCTGGTCGCTCGTGCCGCCCCGGGTCGTCGCGATGGGCGCGCCCGCCGCTATCATCGGGCGCATGAGCTGTGTCGGCTCAGGACTCGAACGGGAATCGAGCCGGACCGTAGGTTCTGATGGAATGGTGTATCGAGTGCTCACAGGCACATTATACAGCGAAAGGGAGCCGGGTGGCCGCATGGAGATTCGCGCACGCGAGGTAAAGACCGGAGTCTACTACTCGGCGGCGCTCGCCTGCGATCAGCCCTATAGTTGGATAGCGCCGACGCCACGGAGCCCGGAAGAGCGGTTCCCTCTGCTCGTGATCCTCCATGGGCTCGGCGGCAATCACCTGGACTGGTCAACGCACTCCCGTATCGCCCGCTATGCAGCCGCGTACCGAATGGTCATCGCCTTCCCCGATGGGGGCGACGGCTGGTACACCAACGCCGTCCAGGGCGGCGAGAGAAGAGAGGACGATATCATTCAAGACTTCGTCCCGCACCTTCAGTCCATATTCCCGCTCCGGCCGCCCGGGTCGGCATGGGCCATCGAGGGACTCTCCATGGGAGGCTATGGCGCGCTCAAGCTGGCTATGAAACACACTGACATCTTCTCCGTCGGTGTCTCGCACAGCGGATCGGTGGAGAAGACCTCGCTTCCGGCCATCCATCCGGTTTTCGGCGATCCGGAGATGGATCAGCGCTTCCGCAAGGAAGAGAGCCTCCCGTGGCTTGCGGAGCAGGTGCTCTGCCGATGGCCGATGCTCCGCCCGCAGCTTAGCCTCGACTGTGGCCTGCAGGACGAGCGGCTGGAGGCCAACCGCAGCTTTGCAGGGCATCTGAACTTTCTGGGTTATGGGGCTCAGTGGCGGGAGATGAAGGGATATCATACGTGGCCCTACTGGGACCGGGCCATGAGGACCCTGCTCCCGGAGATCGCGGCGCGCATCGGCGCGGAGCCTGAACCCCTGGATGAGAATGTGCGCCACGATCGGCAGTAGGAGTTTCGGAGTGCAAGAGTACGATCTGGTTGTCATCGGCGGCGGATCCGCCGGCCTGAAGGCCGCGCGCACGGCCGCCCGCCTTGGGCGAACAGTCGCTCTCGCCGAAGAGCGAGAGCTGGGCGGCGAGTGCTTCTGGGCGGGCTGTGTGCCGACCAAGGCGCTGGTGAGGGCGGCGCAAGTGTGGAACCTTGTGCGACGGGCGAGTGAATTCGGGATTCATGCAGAGGTGATCCGCGCGGACTTCGCCGATGCCATGGCTTACAAGGAGCGCGCGCTGCGAGCCATTGCCGGAGCGGGCCCGAGCGACGGCGGCCTCTCACGCCTGGGAGCGCGCTACTATCAGGGCCGGGCGAGCTTTGAGGGCCCGCATGAGGTGCGCTTCGGCGACGAAGTGGTTACAGGACGCCGCATCCGCATCGCGACAGGGACCGTGCCGGCCATTCCGCCGATTCCGGGGCTGCACGAGACAGGCTACATCACGAACCGGGAAGCTGTCAATCTAAGCGAGCTTCCGAAGAGGCTGGCAGTGCTTGGCGGCGGCCCGATCGGTCTCGAGTTTGCACAGGTCTTCCGGCGCTTCGGCGCGGAGGTCACCGTGGTGGAGATGGCGGACCGCGTGCTGCCGCGAGAGGACGCCGACATCGGCGCACTGGCCGGAGACTACCTTGCGGAAGAGGGCATTGTTCTGCTCACCTCAACGCGGGCCGAGCGCGTGGAGCTCCGTGGATCGTCGAAGTGGATCACTCTCTCCGGGCCAGATGGCAGCCATGAAGTGGAGTGCGACGAGATCCTGGTGGCGACGGGCCGGGCGGCCGCGATCGAGGGACTGAATCTCGAGGCGACGGGTGTCGCCTACTCGACACGATGCATCCAGACGGATCGGTTCCTACGAACCAACGTGCCGCATATCCTGGCGGCCGGAGATATCGGGGGCGGCTACCTCTTCACGCATGTCGCCAGCTACGAGGGGCGCCTCGCGGCCATGAACGCCTTCACCGATCTTCCTGAGGCATTCGATCACCGCGTGGTGCCGCGCTGCACGTACATCGACCCCGAGGTGGCATCCATTGGCATCACCGAAGCAGAGGCGCGCGCGAGCGGCCAGCCGATTGCGGTGCTCACGTTCTCCTTTGCGGACCTCGACCGGGCCATCCTTCATGGCGAGCCCCGCGGCCTGGTGAAACTGGTGACGGACGAGCGGGACGGCCTGCTGCTGGGCGCTCATCTGATCGGGCCAGACGCCTCTTCGGTCATCGCGGAGCTGGCTCTCTGCATGAAGAACCACTTGCCCGTATCCGCCATCGCCGAGACGATGCACGCCTATCCGAGCTTCCCGGAAGCGGTGGAGGCCGCGGCGCTCTCTGCGGCAAGCTACCGAGGCCAGGTGGAGGGCGCCCGGAACCGCTGACGCGCTTCGAGCCAGCGTTAGCCGGCGGACAAAGCCCGTTCCGCCGGCCTCCGTTAATCCAAATTCAGCAATTACCGCCTCGGTCTCTCTTCCTCTCCCGCGCGCAGATCAGAACCCATCGAGCACCTGCAGGCGATCCGAACACAAATTGCAAGAAACCTGATTCTTGTATTTGCGGGACAGCCAGGTGCCTGCTGGCTACTCACAAAACCCACAATCCTGTAAACATTATCTAAAAAGTACCAAACGCCACTTGACAGCTCGCTTGCCCGTTGCTATAATGGCAGCGGCGAGACCTGGAGCGAACCGGCATGCGACTAATCGTGAACCGATTCGATATCACGGTGGCAGAACATGCCAATATGTGCAGAATCGGCCGCACGAGTTGGCTTCACGCCTACCGCAAGGGTTGCCGCATGCCCGGTGCTAAATCCGGGCGAAAGCGCTCTCCGACAGAGGGAGCAGAAAGGGCTGCTATCGATTTATGAGACTTCTACAACGCTTGCTGTTGGGGGGGGCATTGATAACGATCATGGCGCTCCCAGCCATGGCCGATTGGACCATCAAGCCTGTCTCGCTGCACCGCGAAGGCACGGCCACCTACGGCGACGGGCACACCGAGAGCCTGACCGCGGACTCGGCCTTTGATAACTCGGCGTTAGCGGGCATGAGCATCCAGAGCAGCTACGGCGGTGGTCTCATCACCACTGCGCACGCTGTCATCACCCTCACGGTAAAGGTTCGATACGATGCTACGGGGGGATATGACGAAATCCCGGACACGTTCATGGGTGCAGAGGAGCATCGCATCACGCTCTCAGTGACGGGCTCATCGTTCTTTACTCCCGCCACCTCGACGGTCCGGCCTACCTGGACGGTTAACGGAACGCCTACCTACGATGCCGCGGTTACTGCCACCTCGTTCGGCATGGACGCAGGCGCGCAGTACGGTTACCCTGGAATGTACTGGGGACCATTAACGCTGTGGGAGAATAGCGACAAATGGATAGCGCATCCTGTAGCGATGGGAGCCGAGCAGGTTGATCTGGCGACGCATACACGCTATCGCGAAGCAACGACACAGGTCCAGACAACGCTCGACCTGGCAAACAATACCGGTACCGCCCTTACGCAGGACCTGATATACCTGACGCTCGCCAAGAAACTGCTGATCATGCGGCCTTCGAACCAGGGCCCGCCGATCGGGGACGATGGCACTCCGCTAACGGGTGGCTATCTAGAGCGGGATAGCTATGACCCGGGCGGAGCCGGCAACGGCGCTAGCCGCCTTAACAACGGAGTACAGATCCCATTTTCTGGCTCCGATCTCGCGCCCCCTCAGATCATCGGGCTAAAGCCGTGCCTCGCCAACTGGGACGGTCGCGCGATCGGCGATCCATGGCCTCCCACCGAAGCATTTCAGATACCCTTCCCCTATCCAGGTATAACGCACCTCGGTCCTCTTTGCTATCGGGAATCGCACTGGTTCTGCAGCGAAGTACGTGACACGACCGATCCTGGCTGGACGCCGGGCCCCGGGGACGGCGACTGGAAATCAGACGTCGGGGCGAACGTCAATTTCCAAAGCACCCGGCCCCGGGCGTTCTGGCCATGGAATTGGCTCGCGGTCAAGATCCCACGCGACGACCTCGAGGCGGCGCAGGGCACGACTACAAATCCCATGCCGAAGCAGGTTAAGCATCACATCTTCCTGCATCTCATCGACACCGACAATTCCATTGCGCCCTGGCTTCATCCAGAGTGGAACTTCGATGGCACGGCAAACTTCACCGTAACTTACCACAACCCCGAGGAGATTATCGGCGCACCCTTTACTTCGAGCCTTCCCGAGAATGAGAATTCCTGGCACAGAATTGACGTGAATGGGACGGCACTTGTACAGCTTGGTCCTTTTACTAATTGGGCTCCAGACATTCTCTACTACAAGGAGATCAATGTTGGCTGGTCGCTTGGATTAGCCAGCGGACCCATCTCCGTTGGCGGCAATGGCGGCGTAAATAGCGGTACAGGGGATACGCTCCGTCCCAGTTCCGTCACAATTCCCGATGGACAGAAAGGCGCGGTCTACGGGAAGTACAACGTTCTCCGATACACGTTCAATTACAAGCGCTACCTGGAGGGCGGCCGGTACATCCCGGGGTTCAATGCGGACGGTACCGAACAGGTGCTCACTAAATCCGTCATTGAGCCAGACACAGGTCTGGACACGAAACCAGGGCTCAGCTTACAAATATTCCTGTTCCGTAAGGATGCCCAAGTACCTGATTTTCTTGTCACGGATGGAAGCGACCAGTCAACAGGAGGAGCAAATGGCGCGCCAACCGATTAGCCTGCGAGTGCTCCGGCTGCTGAGTCTGCTCACACTGCCCTGGCTCGTGCAGGGGTGTGCCCGTGCGGAGGACGACGGGGTAGCCCGCTGGCGGCCGATAGCGCAGCGGACGTGCGACCATCCGGACCAGGCGCTGCATGTGATCTGGAAGAACACCTACTCCGGTGGGCTCCTGGAGCTGGCTCGCGCCTACCGGGAGCAGCTTGATAGGAAGCCGGGTGACGAGAAGCGGCTCGCCAGTTTTGCGAATGCAGCGCTCTCGGCGGAGAGGTACGAAGCCGACAGGCATCGCGCAGGTCTAGCAGGCAAGCTGGTGTACAGAGCGGCCGGTCCGATCGAGCACCTTATCAACCCGGAGCAATACCATACGCCGTATGATCTTCAGCATCAGAAGTTCCCGAAGACCGAAGTCGCCGAGCTCTGGGTTGCCCAGGCTCGATTCGAGCAGCGGTTCGGCTTCCAGCCGCGGCTGGCGGAGAAGTACTTGCAGCACGCTCTGGAACTCGACCCGCGGCTCAATGTAGCTCGCTTCTGGCTTGCGGAGGCGATGATAGATGCAAACGGCCAGCCGAACTTCCTCAAGCGGGCCCCGGAGACGCTGCGGGAGCTCGATCTGGCTGAAAAGGCAGAGCCCGCGACATACATCGCTGCGCTTCCAATCCGGTGGATCATAGCGCTCGATGGAGGCGATATCGAAGCGGCCCGCCGCTATCTTCGGGAGTACCTCCAGAAGTGGCCAGGCGCGGTCAACAGCAAAGAGCTGCGCGAGGAGCTTGCAATGGAGGATGCCAGAGCGGCCCAAAAGCGCAAGTAAGGACCGCTCGCTCTGCCCCTGCTCGCCGTTACCCCGGCGGGCAGGGGCAGATGGCTCGGACATGCTGCCCACCCGACCCATTTCGTGCGGAGAATTATGGGGAACTGGCGCACTCGCTCAGGCGTGCGATTGCTCCGCGCCCGCCTCTGGCAGCCGGTATGTTGCCACGAGCCCGATGCCGGTGATGACGGCGGCCAGAAGGAAGAGGAGAGGCGCTCCGCCGAGGGAGAGGAAGCGGTCGCCTCTCACCAGCAGTCCGCCGAGGAAGGGATAGAACGCCGAAGGCAGGAAGAGCAGGTTTATTAGCCCGATGAAGAGCGATCGCTCCTCCTCCGGGATGTGCGTCAGCAGGAAATGGTTCATCACCACCCAGAGCCCCCACCCGATACTGCCCCCCCTCAACAGGAACACCAGACCGCAGAGAGGCGCGGAGAAACGGCCGACCGTGA
>JBBRJW010000056.1:0-8811 GCA_038218705.1 Chthonomonadales bacterium
GGGCGTGCGACACGAAGTCGCACAGATGATTGTCACGACCTGAAATTCCTTCAGGGACGTGACCTGGCGTTCCACCGCCAGTACTCTACGGGGAAGCGCGGCGAGGCAACAAGCCGTGCGAAGCACCCGGACAACGGATCCCGTCCGAAAGGAAGGTCGCAACCGCGAGGAAACGATCTCGCTGCCAGCATCACGGCGGCAAGGGGCAAGAGTGGACGGCATGGCTAACATATGTGAACTCTCGTTTAACGCGTCGTAACGTCGAGCGGGCCAAAGATGCTTTACGGGCCCGGGCCAAAAATGGCAACGCAGCGGGTGTGGGAGCGGCTCTGTCTCCCACCGTGGACAATCAAAGCTGTCGGCGTAGAGAGAGAGCCTAAACCGAACCTGTCATCTGTGCGGAACGTGGTAAGCCCGTATTTCTCCCCAATAAGGGGACGGCCAGGCGTGAGCCGGGCTTATGGGAGTGCGGGTAAAGGAGGAGGGAGCAAGCGAATGCCGGGCTGTAATTGCCTGGATAAGAGTTGCAACATCACTCTACGCGAAAGCGGGCAGACTTCCCTCTGGTCTTCTCTCACGAGAGAGCTTGATAAACCGACTAAAGGAGCAACGACAGATGGCGGAACCGCAAGGAACCGGTGCAGCTTCTGACACACCGAACCAAGGACATGGCGAAAGCCTCAGCCCCGAGGAGAAGAACGTTCGTCGGCTGCAAGCGCGTATCGTGAAGGCAGTTCAGGAGGGCAGAATGGGCAAGGCGCGAGCCTTGCAGCATCTGCTCACCCATTCGTATAGCGGCCAAAAGATGGCCGTGGACCGAGTGACGAGCAACGCGGGCAGCAAGACGCCGGGAGTAGACGGCGAAACTTGAACGACCGCTGAGAAACGAGTACGGGGGACAAAGCGGCTGCGGCAGCGGGGCTATCGAGCCATGCCGCTGCGGCGAGTTTACATCCCCAAGCGAAACGGCAAGATGCGTCCTCTGGGCATCCCCACGATGCTCGACCGATCCATGCAGGCGCTCTACCTGCTGGCCCTGGACCCCATCGCGGAATGCTGGGCCGACCCCCACTCCTACGGGTTTCGGCTCAAGCGAGGCACGCAAGACGCTATGCAGCACTGTTTTACGATGCTGGCTCGGCGTCTTTCGCCCGCCTGGATACTCGAAGGCGACATCAAAGCCTGTTTCGACCGCATCGACCACGACTGGCTGCTGGCCCACGTCCCTCTGCAGCGGGCCATGCTCCTGAAGTGGCTGAAGGCGGGCTACATCGAGAAGCGCATCCTCCATCCGAGCGAGGAAGGAACGCCGCAAGGCGGAATCATCTCGCCCGTGCTGGCAAACCTGGCGCTGGACGGACTGCAACGCGCGCTGAAAGAGAAATACCGTCAGCGCAGCAACCAGCCCTACCATGCGGTCAACCTGGTGCGATATGCCGACGACTTCGTCATCACCGGCGCAAGCCGCGCCGTTCTAGAGGACGAAGTCAGGCCCCTGGTAGCTGAGTTTATGGCGCAGCGGGGCCTGGAACTCTCCTTAGAGAAGACCGTCATCACGCCTATCGAGGATGGCTTCGACTTCCTGGGCCGCAACGTGCGCAAGTACAACGGTAAGCTGTTGATCAAGCCGTCCAAGCGCAACGTCGCCGATTTCCTCGGCAAGCTCAGGGATCTGATAAAGGCGCAAACGAACACAAGCCCTGGCGATTTGATCTGTCAGCTCAACCCGAAGTTGCGGGGCTGGGCGGGCTTTCATCGTCACTTTGTGAGCAAGCGGGCCTTTCAGGGTGTAGACCATGTACTCTTCACGTTGCTGTGGAAATGGGCGAGGAGAAGGCACCCCAACAAAAGTCATCGCTGGATCGCGTCGCAGTACTGGACGCGCCTCGGCGGCGATAACTGGGTGTTCTTCGGCGAGGTGAGCAGCCTCGACGGCCCATCCCGGCAAGTAACTCTCTATCGCGCTTCGTCGATGCGAATTGTTCGGCACGTTCAAATCCGTGTCGCGGTCAATCCCTACGACCCGCAGTGGTGGCCCTACTTGGCAAACCGTGCCAATAGAGCCGCCGGCAGGCAAAGGAACAGCGCGGTACGAGGAGAGCCGTCGGACGATCCCGCCAAGGCGGAAGCGCCGCTCGTGGGCTAGCCGCGTCCTTCACGGGGCGTTGAGAAGGCTTGAGCCGGATGCGCGGAAACTCGCAAGTCCGGTTCTTAGGGGAGGGAACGGCCGTAAGGCCGTTCCCTTACCCGACTCGACGGCGCAGAGGCTGGACGGGGCCGGCAACGTGCTCACGGCGCACGGGTTCGATGCCTTCGGAGCGAGCCTGACGGCCAACGCCGCCCCTGCCGATCCGTACGCGGGCTATGGGGCGCAGTGGGGCTACCGGGCAGACGCGGAGACCGGGCTGCTGCTGCTCGGCCAGCGGTACTACGACCCGGCGAGCGGCCGCTTCCTCAATCGAGACCCGGCGGGGTATGGCGGTGGGATTGGGCTCTATGGGTACTGCGGCAGCAACCCCGTCAACGCTATAGACCCGAGCGGGCTGTGGCAGATCATCGTTTCGGTCGGGGTAATCGTTGCCAACGGCTCAATCACTTTCAGTGACGATGGGTTCTACTGGGGGCACGGGTTTGGAATCGGTTTACCTGGACTAGGATCTGTGGTTACCACTGGCAAACCATCTGTGGACTCCTGGACGACATCCATCGATTTCTGCTTCGTTGAAGCTGATAAGTCCGATGATGGCACGACGGCGGGCGGGTTTGGGTGGGCCGGGGCGGGAATCTGGCGCAACTATACGGGCCGTAGGCACCCGTATCGATGGCGGGAATGGTGGAGGAAGTTAACCCCATTGGCGAGGCGCTTGGGAATCGATTATGCACAGCGGTATATCTGGTTATAGGGCAACGCGAGCCCGCCATTTCTGTCGCCAAAGCCCCGACCGAAATCAGTGCCGAGGTATTCGCGGTCGGCGGCCAACGCTTTTGCTGGTCCTACGCCAGGCAGAGGAGAACGATGCGAATGTCCGTCTATGAATCTATCATCGGTGTCGTCGCAGGGCTCTCATTGGTGCTCTTTCCATTACGATGGCAGAAGATCTTCTCCACCTGGTCGCTCACTTCCGGGGAGCGCAGGTTCTGGGCGCGTCAGAAACCGCAGGTCTTTCAGATAATGGGCGTGCTGCTCATGCTCCTCTGGCTCCTCAAATAGATGGGACCTCAGGTGCCACAACACTGAATGGCTCATCCGATCGGCAATTCGTGCCCGGTCCGAAGCGGTGGCTCTTGTGAAGCCGGAGATAAAGATCGGTGCGCGTGCGATCCGGGGACTCTGCTCCGGATTGCATGCGGGGCGACAGAGTCATTCGCTATGCCCCCCGCCGCGAGTCATCTCAGGAAGCACAGCATGCGAGGCCCCTGCGCCCCGGCGAAAGAAAGAGCGGAAACGCCCGGAAGGCCGCTGTCGGAGCCCATGGTAACGGCCCGGGGTCTCGCTCTGTTCCCGGGCCGGTTTCACAGAGCAAACACAGGAAGCCACGGATGGCGTGGCAGCAGGATGCTCCAGGACGCAGGCCCATCGGCGGAGCGAAGAGATGTGATCTTTAGGGCAATGTGTCGGCCGGGAGATGACGGTTTGGGCGGGAGGAGAGCACCATGAAGCGCTCATCGGATAGTCCGGCGGATGCGCACAGGAACCAGCCGTTGAAAGAGGCTGCCCGGCTGGCGCGAAAGATGTCGGTCTCGCTGCGAGATAAGACCATCGAAGGGGACGCGATGACCGACGAGATGCGCAACTCCCCTCATTTCCTGCTTGCTCTGGTGCTCTTGCTCGACTATTCGAATTGGAGCGTGCGAGCTAGCGCGATGTATGAGATCATCCGCCAAGACCCGCGCCTCGGGCTCATCGCCTCGCGCGCGCTGGCCTTCGATCCATCGGAAAGCATGCGTGGAGCAGCGAGCATGCAGCTGCTGGACGCTCTGTGTTCTCGGGCCGAGAAGCTGCTTCTGGCCCTGTTATCGGACCCTGCCTGGACGGTTCGGAGCGATGCCGTTCAGGCACTTGGCGATATGGCAAGCCACCGCACCGTTCGCAGTGTCGAGAACACGATCAGAACGATAAAGCACGTGCTTTCGAGCGACAGGCATCCCGTGGTCCGTCGCGATGCGGCGGGCTCACTTTACGTTGCCATGGAAGCGGAGGGCATGCCTTTTCTGCTCGAGCGCCTCGGCGTGGAGCGCGATCCCAGCGCACGAACGGGTCTCTTCAGTGCTCTGGACGCGGCCGGACATCCGGAGGCGCTCGGCTGGTGGCTGGACTTACTTCCATCGCTAAATTGCCTCGATCAGCAATATGCCATGTCCAGCCTTCCGCATGCTCGCTTTCTGACCGATCAGATGTCCAGAGTGCTCGAGATATTGACCAGGCCGGACGAACAGTGGGCGTGCTATGGCGCGCTGCTGGAGGCCAGGGACACACTGAGGAAGATCGAGGCAGGCTCGGCGGCGGCGCAGAAGGAGCCAACAACAGGCTGACAAGCTCCCGGTGTAGCGGCGCGAGCCAGCTCCCAGACAGGCGCGGGTGCAAAGCGTCCGGCACGAGCCTCACGGCCAATGCATCAGCGCGCGCCTGGCTTCGGGCCGCATTGTCAGGCTCCCGGTTTGCGCCGTCGCAGGAAATGGGTGACTGAAATTCTGTGCCACTGTTCGCGCCTGAACCGGCGTCGCTCAGGCGGGGAGGCGCGTGGAATAGTGCGCCCCCCTGCCCCCCCAATTTTGGGGGAAAGGGGGCGCACCGTGCAGAGGGCTTACGACGCGAGCTTTACAGCGGGTGGCTGGCCCCCATTTGGAGGAAGGGGGCGCACCGCCTAAGCAGCCGATGGATTGGCGCTGGCCGAGGGGGCAAGGCTTCCGACACCCCCCTTCCGGCGAGCGCGCACATCGCAGCGATTGCGTCTCGCACAGGCTCAAGCGCGCGAGCGGATCCGGAAGGGGGGAGCAGGCGCTCCCATGGGCCCGGAGACTTTGCGAAGCGGCACGGAGTCGGTGCGATAGGCGCTCCCACGGCCCGGGAGACTCTGCCGAAATGGTAAGTCAGGCAGGCGCGCTCATGGGCCGAAAGGCTCTGCCGAAAAATGTGGCGCAGGTGGCGAGGCCCGGACGAAGCGGGAAATAGGACCCTGCAGGCGGGTGGGATTCGTCTTGACAAACAACCGGCGGCGCGGTAGAATGGGGATCGCTGGAAGGTCATGGGGCTGTGGCTCAGTTGGGAGAGCGCCGCGTTCGCATCGCGGAGGTCAGGGGTTCGAATCCCCTCAGCTCCATCGCAGGTTTCGCAGGTGAGGGTTGATTTACCGTTAGGGGAGAGTGCTTGGCCGACTACAGACGCAGGTCGCGCCGACATAAGTCCCGATGTGGATAGTTGAGCTCCTGTTTGAAATCCCCTATCCCATCTCTACTCCTGGTTTGTGGCGCTCCTTCGGGCGTGATTTGCAAACAGGCCCCGCCGAAAGGCGGGGCCTGTTTGGCTATTGCCCGCCAGGCCGGCGCTATATCGTTCCTCTGGAGGCGCGCTCAAGAAATGCAACTCACTGCCCGTCTCCTGGCACAGAGTTCGAGAAGAGGTTCAGTTCGCTGAGGACTGTGTTCAGCTGCGAGAGGCGAACGTCTCGTTTCGCGCGGAAGGCGCAGTCGCAGTGACGCCGGAGGGCAGCAGAAATGCAGCGCGATTTCACCGGACTTGAGCGGTCTCTGGCCGTTATCACAGACGACGCCGCGGATTCGACTTATGGACGATGCGTCCGGCATAGGGTCGCCCGTTCGGCCCGACCCGGAGGTAACAGGCTCGGTGGCGTGGCGAAGCCCGGCTCCTTGAAGACGGGCCGGCATCCGGTTGGCATGCGGTCCGCGAGACGAGCTCCGTGGCTAGCAGCCGCGGCCGTTTTGTGGCTCGGTGTTATGCTGCCGGGTTCCCGGGCATCCGCAGGGACCGTCGGATCCCCGGTCTCCAATGTCTACATTGACACCGACACCACCGTTGTGCCCGACGCCATGGGTTTCGGCGTGCAGTGGGACCCAAGCGACGTCTGGGACTACACACCCGCTCAGTGGCAGCGCACCTTCGCGCGCGTCGACCGCCTGGCGCCCGCGTTCATCCGCTGCATGCTGGGAGCCTCATCGTACTGCCATCTCGACGCCTCCGGCGCGCTGTCCTATAACTGGGATTGGCCGGGGATGCAGCGACTCTATCCCATCCTCGACTACTGCCAGAAGCACGATGTCTACGTAATGCTTGGCGAATGGGGAGCCCCATTCGGCTGGCAGTGGGATGATCCGCGCTGGTCGACGGCAATCGGCGAGTGTCTGGACCATCTGGTCAAAGTGCGCGGATACACGTGTATCCGATACTACAACAAGATCAATGAGCCTCAGGGCGGCAGCGACATCTACCGCACATGGCACACGGCTCAGGCCAGCCTGCGGACCGAGCTCGTGCGGCGCGGGCTCGACAGACAGATAGCGCTGGTAGGCCCGGACGCGTCCGGCCGCGAAGCGCTGCAGGACTGGGTCGATCGTGCCATTGCCGCCTCCTCTGGCCTGATGGGCGGTTACGAAGTGCACTGGTACGCCTCCAGCGCCACCGAGATTCCCAACGGTGACATCGAGACGGTACTGCGTGGAGTTCGGAAGAACATATCGGCCCGCGATCCGCTCGGGCGCGGGAAGCCCTTCTTCCTGGGCGAGGCAGGCACCGGCGAGTGGCTTAACGGCGACAGCAACCGCTACATCCGCGACTTTGTCTACGGCGTCTACATGGCAGACTACGCAGTGCAGGCACTGCGCGCAGGTGCGGCCGGCATGTCGGCGTGGATGCTCGACGACTCGATGCACCAGCAGCCCGGCAGCTTTCCCGAAGGCAGCAAACCGAGCGGCAACCCGAAGATCGATTTCGACTTCAAGGTCTGGGGCTTCTGGAATACAGAAGGCTCAGCCATGGGCCGTCCTGAGGATGAGCAGCTCCGGCCGTGGTTTACCACCTGGTCGCTGCTGAGCCGCTGCTTCCCCCGCGGCGCACGAATTCTCAAGGTCAGTGATCCGCACCTGCCCGGTCTGCGTGTGACCGCGGCTCTTATCAAGCGGAACGATGTGAGTATAGCCGTGGTGAACGACTCCCAGGCTCCGCGGACCGTAACGCTCAAGGCGCCCAATGCCACCGGCCACACCACATTGGCTGAGTATCACTACTTCGAGGGCGACCGATCGGTCGATGCGAGCGGCTTTCCAATCGTGAAGCAGATTCGCAAGGATGCCGACCTTCGAGCGGGGCTGCAGATCAACTTGCCGAGCCAGGGAGTGGTCATCCTCACCAGCGTCGACGGCGGCACGCCACCATCCCTCGGCACGGGCTCTCGCCTACCCGTGTCCAGCGTTAAGATTGCAAGCGCCAACGGCCTGCAGGATGTCGAGGTAGGCGGCGCCCTGACGCTGACAGCAGAGTCCGAGCCCGGTGTGAGCCCCACAAAATGGACGGTCAGCGACCCTACGCTGGCGACGATCAGCCCGGACGGCACGCTCAGGGGCCGCCGCCAGGGCCGCGTGCAGGCGTTCGCGACTTCTGCGGCCGGGCCAACCGGAGTGATGGAGATCGAGATCCGGCCCGCGGGCCTCGTGATCGATACGATTAGCAATTGGGCGCGAACGAGCGCGCGCGACGGAGCATGGTGGTTCGAGTCCGTCCACCCTGGCCTCTTCGAGGGCGACACCTCGCGCGTCAAGCGAGGGGTGGACGAGCCGTCCAGCATCACCTGGCACTACCCGTACATACGCGCCTTCAGCGCACGACTGTATTTCGATGGGACGGTCGAGGGCAAGGTCAGAGCCTATACCTCGGCCGATGGCAAGGCGTGGAGCCCGTTGACACTGCGGCATGACGCGCCAACGCCGACGTCGGACGGCTGGAGCCGGGCGGTGTTCGAGGCGGTGGCAGTTCCCACTGGCGCCAACTACGTTAAGCTCGAGCTTCGCGACGACCCGGTCATCTGGTCTCCCCAGCTGGGCGAGGTGCGGCTGCGCCACGGCCGCTGAAGCGATATGCACCAAACGTCGAGGAGAGGCCGGAGTAAGCCACTAGCCCGGCCTGACTGGAAGACTTCGGCGCGCGGTGTTGAGGGCTAGGCCCGGACAATCGCCCGCTTGCTCGCTACAGATAGCAGTCAGGCACACTGTAGCAAACAATTAGGCTTCGGCGAGCATTTTGCTATTGACGGACCGCCTCGCCCTGTGTTATATTGATTGAGTGTCGGGTTACAGCGCGCAGCCCTTATGGTTTCGCGACCCCCGATAGCCGTGCTTCCCTGATGGAGCCCCGCACGGTCCTCTGACAATCTTGGTATTCTGTATGTTCCCCAGCTGGAGCAATCTCAAACAGGCCGGCACCGGCCCGCTCGTCGCCTATCTGGCGAGTGATGCGCTATCAGAGCATGGTCGCCCGCTCGAACATGAGCCGGGACGCTCGTGCGCGCATGATGAAAGGATTGACTCCCTTGATCGCTGCTGCTCCCATACCACTTAGCCGCCGTAAGAGCGGTCTCAACCTCCTCCTCGCCATCCTTGCGGCCGCTCTGCTGCTCGGAGGTGGACGACCGGCGCGCGCTGAGACGGACTCAGGCGGCGCCGAAATCGTTTCAGGCGAAGTGCTGGTCTATATGCGGGCCGAAGCCGACCGCCAGAGCCCCACATTCCCCCGGGCCGGCCGCTCGGTTGGCCGCCAGGCAGACCTGCACATTCACCGGGTTAAGCTTAACCCCGGCGTCA
>JBBRJW010000057.1:0-8772 GCA_038218705.1 Chthonomonadales bacterium
GCACTGGCCTACAAGCCCCTCTCCCGGGCGGTATCTGTTCGATAGCGACTTCCGCTGCTGATAGCCATAGCTGGCGACAAGCTTCATAACGGGCTCTTCCTCCGCGCTATCACGCACGTAAAAGACGCCTGCCTGCTCGGAGACGAGGGGAGCCAGTTCGGAGAGGATGAGGCGGGATACCGTGAGCAGGTCGCGCTGGCCCTGCAGAAGCCGCGTAAAGCGGGCCACATTGGTCTTCAGCCAGTCCTGCTCCGTGTTGATCCGTGTGGTGTCCCGCAGGTTTCGGATCATCTCGTTGATATTGTCTTTGAGCGACGCGACCTCGCCGGCAGCTTCGACCGTGATGGAGCGCGAGAGGTCGCCGGTGGTAACAGCGGTCGCGACTTCGGCAATGGCGCGTATCTGAGTGGTGAGCGTTGTGGCGAGCTGATTAACGTTGTCGGTGAGGTCCTTCCACGTACCAGCCGCTCCGGGCACATGCGCCTGGCCGCCCAGCTTTCCTTCAATACCGACTTCTCTGGCGACGCTGGTGACCTGGTCGGCGAACATCGCGAGTGTGTCGATCATTGCGTTGATGGTATCCGCGAGCTCGGCGATCTCGCCCTTCACCTCGAGTACGAGCTTCTGCTTCAAGTTTCCGTTCGCAACTGCGGTAACGATGTGTGCGATGCCGCGAACCTGACTGGTCAGGTTCTCCGCCATCGAGTTGACGTTGTCGGTCAGGTCCTTCCAGGTTCCCGATACCCCTGGCACGCGGGCCTGGCCGCCCAGCTTACCATCGGTGCCTACTTCTCGGGCGACACGCGTTACCTCCGAGGCAAAGCTATTCAGCTGATCGACCATCGTGTTTATCGTGTTCTTGAGCTCGAGTATCTCCCCGCGAACATCCACCGTAATCTTTCGCGAGAGATCGCCGTTTGCAACCGCCGTTGTTACTGTGGCAATGTTCCGCACCTGGTCGGTAAGGTTGCGAGCCATGAAGTTTACGTTGTCGGTTAGGTCCTTCCAGGTGCCGGAGACGCCTTTTACGTCGGCCTGCCCGCCCAGTTTCCCGTCGGTGCCTACCTCGCGCGCTACCCGGGTCACCTCCGAAGCAAACCCGTTGAGCTGGTCGACCATCGTGTTGATGGTGTTCTTCAGCTCAAGGATTTCGCCTTTTGCGTCGGCAGTGATCTTCTTGGAGAGGTCACCATTTGCGACGGCGGTCGTAACGTCCGCGATGTTGCGGACCTGGCCGGTGAGGTTGTTGGCCATCAGGTTGACGCTGTCGGTGAGGTCCTTCCACGTACCGGAGACTCCCGGCACCTGGGCCTGTCCTCCGAGCTTGCCGTCAGTACCCACCTCGCGTGCCACGCGAGTTACTTCGGACGCAAAACCATTGAGCTGGTCGACCATCGTGTTGACGGTACGAGCCATGCGGAGAAACTCGCCCGTAAGCGGCCTTCCGTCGATATCGATCGCCATCTTTTGAGAGAGATCACCCGTAGCCACCGCGCCAATCACGCGCGCAACCTCGGTGGTTGGCTGCACCAGGTCAACGATCATGTTGTTGACCGAATCGATGCTGGCCGACCATGCGCCTGTAGCCCCATGAGCCGAGGCGCGGTGATTTGTGTTGCCCTCCTTGCCGACGACATTGCTGATGCGAGTCAGCTCGGTATGGAGCATGCTATTGTGCTCGATCACCTCATTGAGCGTATCGGCGATCTTGCCCGCGAGACCGGTTCGATCAGGTGGCATCCGTGCCGTAAAGTCGCCGGCGCGCATAGAGAGCAGCACGTTAAGCAACTGGCTGAGGTCGAGAGCATCGGTCGCGGTGCGAGCATCGGTTGCCATGAAAGGGCGGTCTCCTTGGAAATTGCGGATGTCTGCTATAGGCCGGTCTGATCGGTGCAGCAAGAGGGCCCTGTCAGGGATACTCGCTGCGATCAGAGCCGGCAAACTTCAGGTGATTCTCAGAAGGGGACGCACTTCTCAACGCGCGGGAGTGACGGAAAACAGGCCGGCTAGAAACGAGACGGACGGCAAATGCCGTTTGTTCCCGCTCTTCATGGAGGATGAGATTCACAGTGGGGGGGAACCCGGTTGAGGCCGCAGTGCGGATTAAAGGGGAGAAGCAAACTGGTGTTCGGGAGAGGATGTCCGCCATACTCCAAGGAGCGACAACGCCTATTTGCCCACGCAGAAGTCCTGGAAGATGCGATGGATGATGTCATCGGTGACGGTTTCGCCAGTAATCAGGCCGAGCTGATCGAGCGCGCCGCGGACGTCGATGGCGATAAAGTCTCCGGGCATTCCGGCCTCCGTCGTCGAGCGGGCCTCGGCGAGCAACTCGACAGCTCGCTCGAGCGCCACGCGGTGGCGCTCGAGCGAAATTGCCATAGATTCGGGGCCAGCGGCGGATTCGCGCAGAGGTGCAATCAGCAGCGACTGGAGTTCGGACAGCCCTTCGCCTGTGGTCGCTGAAAGCGTGATAATCTCAGGAGCGGGCTCACCGGCAGGCATTTGCAGCGAGCGTGCGGCTAGGAGAATCTCGTCCGCTGCGTCTGCATCGAGAAGGTCGCGCTTATTGAGCACTACGATCCGTCGGCAGGCTCCGAGAGGTTCAAGGCGCCAGAGGACTGCGCGGTCTTCTGGCGTAATGCCGGCGCTGGCATCCAGAATCAGGAGTGCCACATCGCACCGTTCGGCCGCCGCTTCGGCCCGCTCCACGCCGATCTGCTCGACCAGGTCCTCGGTGGCGCGGAGCCCAGCAGTGTCGGACAGAACGAGCGGGATACCCTCTATCTGAACGCTCTCTTCCAGCAGGTCCCGGGTCGTGCCGGGGATCGGGGTAACGATGGCTCGCTGAGCCCCGAGCAGCGCATTAAGGAGCGACGACTTCCCGACGTTGGGGCGGCCAAGAAGCACGACCTGGAGGCCCTCACGGAGTATCCGTCCGCGCACGACGGTCTGGATAAGGTCTTGAACGGCGCGCTGCACCCTGTGAATGCGCTGCGCGCAGAGGTCGTAATCGAGGTCGCCAACCTCGTCGCTGAAGTCGATCGAGGCTTCGATGGCTGCGAGGACACCAATAAGCTCCTGGCGGAGCTCGCCGATGTGCAACGAGAGGCCACCTTCGAGCTGCCGGAGCGCCACGCGGCACGCAGCGTCGGAGCGGGCTCGGATCAGGTCCGCCACGGCTTCGGCCTGGGCGAGGTCGAGCCGCCCATTCAGGAAGGCGCGCTGCGTAAACTCGCCGGGGGCGGCGGGGCGCGCGCCCGCAGCGACGAGAGAGCGGAGCAGCCGGGCGGTAATTGCTCGGCCACCATGGCACGAGAGCTCCACGCTCTCTTCGCCGGTGTAGGAGTGTGGCGCGCGGAAGAGCGTGCAGAGTCCGTCGTCGATTCGCTCGCCCGATGCGGGATCCACCAGCGCGCCGTAGCCAACGGTGTATCCGCGCCATCGGCTCAGGCGGGGGCGAACTGCAGGCGTGAAGCAGCGCTCGGCAATGGCGATGGCTTGCGAGCCGGAGACACGCAGCACGGCGATACCGCCTTCACCGGGCGGAGTTGCAATTGCGACGATGGTATCGGCTGGCGACAAGCTCGCTACCGAATCTCTACGGCAGGCGCGGTCGAATACGCCGTGTACTGCTCCGCGACTCGCGCCGCCGCAGTGTCACCATGGTGGAAGAGCACCCGATAGCGAAGCGAAAGCGTCTTGCCCACGGCGAGAGTGTAGTCGCCCGCGCCCTTCGGCCCGCGGCCAAAGTCATGGAGGCCAAAGGGATTGGCGGTAAAAAGCCCGTAGTCGCGAGCGTGCCACGTGGTGGGGTGGCGGAAATTAGCGGGATGGTCGAAGATGGCCACGCCGCCAGTGGCTCCGCCCATAGGCCCATAGTAATCGACCCAGTCGGCAGGCTTCGACCAGGCGGCCTCATCACTGTTCCCTGTCGCTGTACGGATGTGGCCTTCCCCCTTAATCTTCGAGGATTTATCGGGCTTGAGGGCGAGGGAGTCGGGCACACGGAGGCCGAAGACGCCGTCCTTGTTGTCGCCAAAGACAACCGGCGCGCCGGCCGGCCGGAGCATGATCTCGAAATCGAGCACGCGGTCACCGTCAGGCAGCCGCCAGGCCAGGACGCGGCGGGTGTCCGTGGCCACCAGCTGATTATCCGGGCCGCGCCACTCCGTAGCGGCCTCAAATGCTCCAGCGACGGGGCCGCTCTGAAGCCCGGAGACGCCGGTGGTAGCGGTGCGGCCGATGCCCTTGCCCTGCTCGGTCCAGAAGTCGATGCCGTTGACGCTGCTGTGGGTAAACCAGAGGCCCCTGTGGTGCGGATGATCGCGGCTCTCGCCTGGAACGAGATCGGGCTCTACCGGCCAGGCGCGCATGATCGGTGAACCATCTGCCATTACGAGCGGGTAGAAGACCGGCTTATTGGGCGCACGCTTCATGGTATAGCGCGTGAGCAGGTCGATGCCGTCGCGACCTATGTAGATCTCGACATCGCCCTGATTGAGGTGTGCAAAGGCGCCGGGGTTCTTCGGGAAGTCGAAAGCCGCCGCACGGAGAGTGTAGGTTCGGGCTTTGCCCGCCGGCAAGTCGGGCTCGACAAACAGGAGTGAGTCGCCATCCGGGCCGTGCAGGCGCTGGGCCGGAATCGGCGCGCCACCGTCGGCAGGCTTCATCTCCAGTGAGCCTGCAGGGACCAAAGCGCGGCGTGCACTCGCGATAGCAGCGACGATCGGCGTGTTGTGAAGCGCGCCGTGATTCGCCCGGACCGTCACCGTGAGCGGCGCAGCGAGGGCCGGCCATGCGATGCAGAGGAGCGTGAGCGCCAGGTTAAGACCCAATACCAAGCCAAAGCGGCATGAGAAGCGCAAGTCGCATCTCCTCTCCCGGAGCCATCTGGCCCGGCAATGGCACGAGTGTCCGCCCGGGTTAATGTCTAACGATTTTGCTGGCATGGAGCGAGGAAACACCGACCGGGCCGTGGCGCTCTGTCGAGGGAAGGTGGCTCAACCGACCGTGCCGGATCTCGAGGGAAAGTATTGACCGTTCGGCTCCGATCAAGCCAGGAGGAGATGCAGCACGCACGTCGATGGCGGGAAGCGCGCTCGAGTGTCGAGGCATTCCAGAGCCTCCCGACCGGTCAGCGGACCTTATCCGCGCCTATGTTGGAGAGAGCGTCCGCACGCTTGTTGAGCTCGCGCCGAACGTGCGTTACCGTAGTGGATTCAAACTGGTGCAGCAGCGCCCGCGCCTGGTCGAAGAGAGGCCGAAGGTTCGGCGCCTTAACGGCGTACTTCCCGTTAAGCTGATGCGCCATCAGCTCGCTATCCGTGAAAACTGAGATCGACGTGCAGCCGAGGCCACGGGCTTCCTGCAGGCATCGGATCATCGCGGAATACTCTGCGACGTTGTTCGTCTGGCGACCGAGCGGCTCGGCCACCTCCTTCACCACCTCACCTTCGCCGTTCTCGATTACGATGCCGATACCCGACGGTCCGGGGTTTCCGCGCGCCGCGCCATCGACCCACGCCTTCCAGCTAGCCACGACGCCTCCTCTATGATACGACAGCGACGGCAGCCTCGCAGAGGAGGCGACCACAGTTGTCGCATACCTGGGGGGCGAATCCGTCGCGTACGGCCGCCACGCAGCTGGATGGGAGGCCCAACTTGCATCCGCCGCAGGCATTGCCATCTTCGATGACCACTACTCCGATGCCGCTGCGATTGTTACGTATTGCCTGATAGCGCTTCAGGAGGGAGGGGGAAGCTGCTCTGGCTTCCTCTTCACGCTGGTTGCGGCGCTGGGACAGCTTCTGGGCCTGGCCGCTCATCTGCGAGGCGAGCTCGCGTGCAGCAGTGACCTTTGCTTTGAGCGCCGCGCGGGCCACCGATAGCGCCTTCTTCGTGATGGCTTCACTTGCTGCGGCAGCTTCTTTCTCTTCCTGGAGGCTGGCTACCTTCTCGTCTAACGTCGTTCGCTGGCGGTCGAACATGGCGATCTCCGCCTCCATCGCCTGCAGCTCCTTGGCATTGGTAATGGAGCCGCTGTAAAGCTTGGTTTCGACTTCCGCACGTTTGGTGGCCAGTCCCTGGATCTCGAGCTCGAGATCGTGCAGCATTGCCGTAAGGCCCTTCAGGTGTACCGATGTCTCCTTTTGGGCCGCTGCAGCAGTCTCGACCCTGGCCTGCTCGGCCAGTCCGATATCTATAGCCCCGAACTGCTTTTTGAGTAGATCGAGCTCACTATCGGCTTGCTGAAGTGAGTAGAGCAAGCGCATCTGTTCCTTTAGGTCCATTCATAGCTCCCTTCCCTGCCCCGACGGGCGGCGGGCGTCGCGTCTATATTCACCATGGACGGCCGCAATACCTGCGCACTCGCTCCCGGCAGGCTGTCGTCGAGGCTCGACGGAGCCGGCGGGGCTCGCGATGCGCTGCACTGCGCCATGCGAGCCCCGCTAGTTTGCCCATTTACGAATGCAGTCCGACTCCTCGGAGGAGCTGACTCTTGCTCTAGCACACGAAACAATAGCGTCGCGTCAGGCTCATGTCCAGAGCTGATCGGCTGGAGCCACCCTCACAGACCATAGATGTCGGCATACTTGGCCCGGAGGTATCGCTCGTAGTAGACCGCCGTCAGCGGCTCTCCGGTGACACGCAGGACAAGCTCGCGCGGCATGTACTTACGGCCGAGCTGATGGACATTCTCGCGGAGCCATCCGAGCAGAGGCGCGAATTCGCCAGCCTGTATCTGGGCGTAGATGTCGCCGAGCGACTTCTCCGCCGACGTCCAGAGCTGTACTGAGAGTAAGTTGCCAAGCGTGTAGGTTGGGAAGTAGCCGATGAGCCCTGCCGACCAGTGGACATCCTGGAGCACGCCGTGCGCGTTGTCGGGCGGAGTGATCCCGAAATACTCCTCCATGCGCGCATTCCAGGCGGCCGGAAGGTCTCGCACCGCTAGGGCGCCGGTCAGGAGCTCGCACTCGAGCTCGAAGCGGAGGAGGATGTGAAGGTTGTACGTGACCTCGTCGGCCTCCACGCGAATAAAGGAGGGCGTGACCCGGTTTATCGCGCGGTAAAACTCGTCTACGTTTCGCCCTACTAGCGCTCCCGGGAAGGCTTCCGAGAGCTGCGGAAGCAGGTAATCCGAGAAGGCGCGCGACCGGCCCACCAAATTCTCCCAGAGCCGGGACTGGCTCTCATGGACTCCGAGCGAGGTTCCTCCGGAGAGCGGTGTGGCTTCGAGGTCGGCCCGCTGATTCTGCTCGTACATCGCATGCCCGGCTTCGTGCATGGATGCATAGACAGCCTGGTTCAGGAAGCGTGGATCGAAGCGAGTGGTGATCCGAACATCGTCCCTGCTGAAGTTTGTGCAGAACGGATGCGCGGCGATGTCCTGGCGGCCGCGAGTGAGATCGTAACCAATTGCCCCGACGATTCTGAGGGTGATCTCCTTCTGCTTTTCGACCGGGAATTCTCCATGGAGCAGAGCATCATCCACCGGCCTGCTGCTGCCGGCTATCTCCCGTGTGAGACTCACGAGACCGGGCTTCATGTCGGCAAAGATCGATGCAACCTCACGCTGTGTCATTCCCGGCTCATAGAGATCGATCAGCGCATCGTAGATATGCTCCTTGTAGCCGAGGTGTTCGGCCTGCTGGCGGGTGAGGTCCAGCATCTTCTCCAGCGTCGGCGCAAAGGTGGCGAAGTCGCTCGTCCTCCGGGCCTCGACCCACACCTCCTGGCCGAGCGAGTGCTGGCGAGCCATCTCGATAACCAGCTCTTTTGGGAGCTTCGTGGCCTGATCGAAGTCGCGTCGGGCAACTTTCACCATGCGAGCCGCATCGCCCTCTGGATCCTCCGCCGCAACTTCGGCCTCTGCGGCCTCTAGAAGCCGGCGTGCCTCGGCTCCCGTGGAGAGGTCGTGGAGGAAATCACTCAGGGTGGCGAGCTGTTCGGCGCGAGATGCCGCCGCCCCGGGTGGCATGTATGTCTGCTGATCCCACCCGAGCACGGAGCCAGCCTGGCCAAGGCGAATAGTGCGCGCAGCGTACGCTTTGAACGCGTCGAGAGCAGTCGAGGACATAGAATCTCCTTCATCGAACGGACGGTATTATTGTGTGCGGTTTTCGGGCAGCAGCGTTATGCTGAGTGCCTCGTGCGCGCGGAGCGGTGGCAGCATCAGAGTCTCGTCGTCGCCGGCCGGCAACAGGTCTCCGCGCACAAGCTCTGGCGAGCGCAGCGCTTTCTCGCCGATATCTGGCAGCCGCTCGATTCGGGCGCGGACGCCAGCGCGGCCCCTGGCGAATGCCAGACGGCGTAGGGAGCGTATGCGTAGGCTGATGGGCGCGGCGGAGGGCGATTGCCCTGCGGAGCTATACCCTCCGAGAAGAATTGTGGCGCGGTTCTGAGATTGGCCGGCAAAGGAGACTATTCGCGAATCGTCGCTTGTGCTTGCAGCACGTCCGGCAACACTGTCGCTATAGAGTTTATACGCCCACCAAGCCGCTCTCGGCTCCCATCGATCAGGGGTGAGAATACCGTCCAGAGTATCATTCGAGCAGTTGTCGCCACCTTTGCTATCGCCCCAGCAGGCTTTGCACGCGCCGTCTGCGCCTCCCTGCTCCAGATGCCAGAGGTACGCGAGGATCTCACCCGGGCGGTACTGTGCCGATGGGCCAACCGACTCATTGATCTGAATCTGCTTGATGCCGAGCTCCCGAAACTCCGGAGCCTCTATAAAACTCTTTCGCGCGTCGCGGAGGTGCTCCTGAACGG
>JBBRJW010000058.1:0-8733 GCA_038218705.1 Chthonomonadales bacterium
CAGCAGCAGCTCCGCGCTCACATCGCTGTTCGCCGCCTGAAGCGCAGATACCACCGCCTGGCCCAGCACGTCGTCTACGGAGTGCGCCTGCAGCTGGTGCCTCAGTGCCTGCAGCCCCCCTTTGAGATCCCAACGCGCCACTCCGCGGATGGCGGCCTCCACCACGCTGTAGGGCTCCGAGTCGCTCGCTGCAGCCCGCCGTATCATGGCGAAGTCGCGGTCGTCGCGCGGCAGCCGGGTGAGCGCGCCGATCGCCGCTGCCCGCACGAGGGGCGCAGCCTTCTCCGCCAGGCCGCGCACAACAGACCTCGCCCCGTTTGCTTTCGACTCCCCGATTGCCGAGAGCTCGAACCGCGCCACCTCCTGCCCCGCCTCATGCTCGGCCGCCTGTGCGAAGAGCTCCGCCGTCTCTGGTGCGATGGCGCTCCGGACCGGCGCGAGCTGTCGCGCGGCGGCCAGCCGATCGACCACGGAGGGCGCGCACCGAAGTACGGCTCGCCGCTCCGTATCGCTCCACACCGGTGCTGTCCGGTCGAGAAGCAGGTCGTGATCCGGGTCGAACAGGACCGCTGTTGGGGGCGGCCCGGGAATTCGGAACTCTTGATCAGACGCATTCACCATGACCTGAACGCGCTGAACGGGCTCCGGCGAATCTGGACGCACCAGCCCGATGGTGAGCGGAAGGCTGTAAGGGTTGACTCCCTCGCTAAAGTGCTGAGTCTGTGTGACATGTGTCACCGTGACTCCACTCCCCGTGTCGTATCGCCAGGATAGCTGGATGATCGGGTGCCCCGGCTTGAAGACCCACTGATCGAAGAATGGCGCGAGGTTGCGGCCAGTCTCCTCCGCAATGGCTCGCACCAGGTCGCTCGTCTCCACGTTGGCGTAGGCGTGGTCAGCGAGGAAGCGATGAAGGGATTGAAAAAGCTCGGCGTCGCCCAGCTCTCGCCTGAGCATGTGGAGCACGAGGCCGCCCTTGGAGTAGGAGTGCGAGGCGTCGAACATCTCCATATCGGTGGGATAGACGGGAGTTGAGAGCGCGTGCGGATGGACGGCCGCTCCGTCCAGGTAGGTATGCAGACTGGATTCACGCTCTTCGTCGTACCGTTCGCGCCCGCCCCAGTGTTCGGCATAGAGCATCTCGCCGAATGTAGCGAAGCTCTCATGAAGCCAGATGTCGCCCCATTCGGAGCAGGTCACCAGATCTCCGAACCACTGATGCGCCAGCTCATGGGATGTGAGAAACTTGATTCCCCTTGTGTCGCCCCGCTTATCGGTCAGTGAGCGCAGGCCAAGCGTGGTTGCGCTTACATTCTCCATTCCTCCCGGGAAGTCCGAAACCGCGCACTGAGCATACTTGGCCCAGGGGTAATCGATCCCGAAAGTCTTTGAGAAGAACGTCAGCATATCCGGCGTGTGACCGAAGGAGCCTTCAATCAGCTCGCCCTTGCCCCGTGGCACGGCGTAGAGAAGTGGAACGCTGCCCCACTTTCCGCGTTTGACGTCGAGCTCGCCGCCTACGAGCGAGATCAGGTAGGTCGAGGCGGGCTTCGCCATAGACCAGCGGAACGTGCGTGTGTGCCCCTTCGGATCGCGGGTGACAGGCCCCTCCGCGCCGTTGCCGATCACCTGCCAGTCCTCCGGGACCGTGACGATGGTCTCGCTGGTGCACTTGTCATTGGGCGCATCGTAGCACGGGAACCAGTAGTGGTTGCCATCGGTCTCGCCCTGGGTCCAGAAGTGCCGCCTGCGACCAGGGCTATCGGGGCGCAGATCGATCCAGCGAAAGCCCTGCGAGCCGTTCGGTCCGCCCCTCGTGGAGCCACCGGGCATCTCGTAGCGAATTTCGACCGCGTGCTCTTCGCCTTTGGGCAGGGGCAGGTTGAGTAGGAGCGTGAGCTTTCCGGCCTTGTGGAGCGAGGGCGTCTCCCGGCCATCGATTGCGCAGGCGAGGATTTTCAGGTTGTCGCCAGCGTCGAATACGATCTCGCGAAGCCCGTCGCGAAGGGGTGCAAGGGTGTGGGTCACGACACCCGCTGCGCTGTGTTGCAGGGGATCGATCCGGAACTCAAGTCGGATGTGGCGCACATGGTAGTCCCGGGAGCGAGCCCGGTGCAACGTGGCGACCGGCGGGAGAAACCGGTTCCCGGTCTGGGCCCGAGCCGGTGCGGGGGCCGCCTGGGAGGCCAGAGCGAGGAGCAGAAAGGGTAGTACGCGGCGATCGGGTCTCATTCGGCCTCCAGGCGAAAACTGGATACGGATACCGCTCAGATGGGCTATCGCTCACGCCGGCTCGCCAAGGAGCGCTTCCGAATTGATGATTTCGTAGCGGTAGCCCTGCTCGGTCAGGAAGAGCTGGCGGTGCGTAGAGAACTCCTGATCTCGCGTCTCGCGGGTTACGATCGAGTAGAAGTGTGCGGTGCTGCCATCGGTCTTCGGACGCAGAATCCGTCCCAGCCGCTGCGCCTCTTCCTGGCGTGAGCCAAAAGTGCCCGAAATCTGTATTGCAACGTTTGCATCTGGCAGGTCGATCGAGAAGTTCGCCACTTTGGAGACGATCAGAACCTTGATCCTGCCGGACTTGAACTCCGCGTAGGTCTTTTCGCGCTCGCGCTGAGGAGTTCGGCCCGTAATGATCGGTGCGCCGAAGCGCTCGACAATTCGGTCTAGCTGATCGAGATACTGGCCGATGATGAGCACATTATCGCCTTCGTGGCGCGCCAGCAGCGCCTCGATAACGTCTTCTTTGCGGGAGTTACAGGAGGCGAGCCGGAACTTCTCGCGCTGTTCGGCGACGGCGTACTCCAGCCGCTCGTTGTCAGGAAGAGAGATGCGGATCTCGGTGCAGACCGCGGTGGCAATCCAGCCCTGCTTCTCCAACTCCTTCCACGGCACATCCGCCTTCTTCGGGCCGATGAGCGAGAAAACGTCGTCCTCACGGCCATCTTCGCGCACCAGCGTGGCTGTGAGCCCGAGGCGCCGGCGCGCCTGTATCTCCGCCGTGATCCGAAACACCGGAGCAGGAAGCAGGTGAACCTCATCGTAAATGATCAGGCCCCAGTTTTGCCGGTTGAAGAGGTCGAGGTTGAGGTAGCCAGCGGCCTTCTCGGCCGTGTCGGGGAGTTTGGAGAGGTCAAGATCGAACGCCGCCCCATCGAGCTCCTCCGGGTCGAGGATCTCGTCGCCATCGCTCGCCAACTTCGGCCGGCCCTTGCGCGGTTTGTCGGGATTACGCCGTGCCGTCAGCACCTGGTAAGTGGCGATGGTGACCGGGCGAATCTCCTTGCGGTCTCCGCTGTACTCGCCGATCGCCGCCTCCGGGAGGTTCGTCTTGTCGAGGATCTCATCGCGCCACTGGTGTGCCGCGGTGATCCCGGTGACAATAATGAGCGTCTGCATCTGCGCGAGCGCCATGGCTTCCATCCCGATGATGGTCTTGCCGGCTCCGCAAGGGAGCACGAGCACGCCGCTCCCGCCAGCGGCCGAGCCTCCGGCCCAGAAGGCGCTGGCGGCATCCTCCTGGTAGGGCCGTGGGAGAAAGGGCTTCCCGGCACGTGTCACCTCCCGCAGGCTGAACTCCAGCTTGTCGCCGTCGGTGTAGCCGGCCAGATCTTCAATGGGGAAGCCGAGTTTCAGCAGAATCTGCTTTACCCGGCCCCGCTCCAGCAGCGGTATCTCCACCGTTCGCGCGTCGATCGGGCGAAGCAGGTACTTCTGCACCTGCTTGTTGTGCCGGATCTCCGTCATGAGCAGATTGTCATCGGCCCGTAGGTAGAGGCTCCGATCCTCCATCACCAGCTTGAGACGCCCGTATCGGCCGACGTAGTCGCGTATGTCGGCCAGGATATTTCCCGGCACGTCGTACTTGGTGTACTTGTGGAGGACGTCCACCATCTCCTCGGCGGACATCCCGGCAGCGCGGGCGTTCCAGAGCGAGAGGGGCGTAAGACGATAGGTATGGATGTGATCCGGGCTCTTGATAAGCTCGCAGAAGGCGGCGAGCTGATCCCGGCACTCATCGTACAGCGGGGTATCCACTTCGAGCAGCACGGTTCGGTCGGACTGAACGATCAGGGGGTTTTGCGGGTTATAGGGCATTCGGACTCTCCTGCACAGCCGCCCGGCGGGAGGGTCTGAGCAACTCAGTCTACCCGCTGGCGGGCGGCTGCGACAATAGATGGACTACGCGGTCAGGCTCGCCGAAGGCGGTGAACGACCTCGCAAAAGGCTGCGCCTGCGCAATCGATGTCGCCCGCGGTAGTGTGACGGCCGATGCTGAAGCGCACGCCGGCGGAGGCCTCCGCACTGGAGCGTCCGATTGCTGTGAGCACATGCGAGGGCTCTATCGAGCCGGAGGAGCATGCGGAGCCGCCAGAGGCCGCCACGCCCAGCCGGTCGAGGCTCATCAGCATGGTTGCGCCGGGAATACCGGGCACTGAGACATTGAGGTTGTTAGGGAGGCGCAGCACAGCGTGGCCGTTCAGCAGCAGGTCTGGCGCTCCGGCTCGAAGCAGGGCCAGAAGCCGGTCGCGCAGTTCCGCCAGCCGATCCGCGTCTGCCGCTCGATCCGCGGTCGCCCGGACTGCGGCCGCCCCGAGACCCACCAGTGCGGCCACGTTTTCGGTTCCGGCGCGCTTTTCGCGCTCCTGGCTGCCGCCAAACAGGATGGGCGCTACCGGTACGCCCTGACGGATGTAGAGCGCCCCCGCGCCCTTGGGCCCGTAAATCTTGTGGGCCGTGAGCGTTAGCAGATCGCACCGGGGCTCATTCACGTCGACAGAGAGGAGGCCCACGCTCTGCACGGCGTCTGTATGAAAGTGTGCGCCCGCTTTATGGGCGACCTCCGCGATGGCGGATACCGGCTGGAGCGTGCCGATCTCGTTGTTGGAGTGCATCACGGAGACAAGCGCCGTTCGCGGTGTGAGCGCGTCGGCCACTGCAGTGGGATGCACAACGCCGTCGCGATCTGGCAGCACCACCGTGACGCTGAAGCCCTGTGCCTGCAGAGCGTGTGCAGTGTGAAGAACCGCGTGATGCTCGATTGCGGAGACAATCAGGTGGTCACGCCCGGCGGGGGCGGCGCGCATGACGCCGATAAGCGCAAGGTTGTCGGCCTCGGTTCCCCCGGAAGCGAAGGTGATCTCGCTGTAGTCTGCACCGATGAGGGCTGCGACCCGATCGCGCGCCTCATCTATGGCATTGCGCGCGGCTCTGCCGGGTCCGTGAATGGAGGATGCGTTGCCGAAGCCATTCGCGCCGCTCAGCCAGGGCATCATCTCATCTAGTACTTCCGGATCGAGCGGCGTGGTCGCAGCATGGTCGAGGTAGATGGTGCGTTCAGTCATACGATTAGTATACGAGGGTTGGTCCGGGTCTGTTCAGTCCGCTCGTGCTCGGCTGCCCGGCGAGCAGGACCATGATGGATAGCTTCTGTGCTGCCGCACCGGTAGCCGGTGCACGAACGCACGCGGTAACAGCCACGGCGGTTGGGGAAACTCGAGCCCCCTGCAGAACAGGGCCCCGCGCCCGAGCTGCCGGACGCGGGGCCTGATGAAGTTGAGCCGGTATGCGCTATCGCCGTCGAAGGAACGCCGGGATGTCGAGCTCATCGCCCGTGCGCGGCCGCGGCTCCGGCTGGGCCGGAGGGGCTGGCTGCGGAGCAGGAGGCGGTGGCTGGGCCGCCTGCGCCTGCGCCTGGGGCGCTGTCGCAGGCGCGGGCTGTGCTGGCGCCGGCTGAGGCGTTGGTGCGGGCGGAGCCTGTGGTAGTGCAGCATCTACGGAGGGGATGGGCCGGGCGGGTGAGGCAGTCGAATAGAGCTTTGCAGCCTGGTTCGTCGCGAGGTCCTTGTCGCTGAAGCCTGTCGCCAGAACCGTAACCCGTACCTCGCCTTCGAGGCTCGGGTCGGGAACCCAGCCGAAGATGATATTGGCGTCGTCGCGGTCGCACAGCTGCGAGATCTGGTCTGCGGCCTCGGAGAACTCCGCCAGGGTGAGGTCGTTTCCAGAGGTGACGTTTACGAGGACGCGGGTAGCGCCGTTGATGCTCGTCTCAAGCAGCTGCGACGAGACCGCGTTCTGCGCGGCCTCCACGGCGCGGTGATCGCCGCTCGCCATGCCGATGCCCATCAGGGCCGAGCCCGCGCCGGTCATAATCGCTCGCACGTCCGCAAAGTCGACATTGATCATACCGGGAATGGTGATGATGTCCGAGATGCCCTGAACTCCCTGGCGCAGGACGTCGTCAGCCACCTTGAACGCTTCGACCAGGGTCATTCTGCGGTCGCCCACGCCGAGCAGCTTCTCGTTTGGAACGATGATAATGGTGTCGACCTTCTCCTTGAGTCGGGCGACGCCCTCGGCCGCGAGGCGCATGCGGCGAGGACCCTCGAAAGGAAAGGGCTTCGTAACAACGGCTACCGTGAGCGCGCCCATTTCGCTTGCGATCTCGGCGATGATCGGGGCTGCGCCCGTGCCGGTTCCACCGCCCATGCCCGCTGTGATGAAGACCATGTCGGCCCCATCCATCAGCTTCTTGATCTCGCTCTTGCTCTCTTCGGCTGCAATTCGGCCTACTTCCGGGTTGCCGCCCGCGCCGAGCCCACGGGTAGAGTTCTCCCCGAGCTGGAGCTTGCGCGCTGCCTGGGAGATATTCAAGACCTGGACATCGGTGTTCATGGCGAGGACTTCGCTGCCCGTCAGGTTGGCCGCGATCATCCTGTTAACGGCGTTCGTGCCGCCGCCTCCAACGCCGATTACTTTGATGCGAGCGGAGCCAAGCTCCGGCAGACTTCCACTCAGCGAGCTATTATTCATGGGTGCGCCCTTCCCTCACTAATGCCATATTAACCCGGGTGGGAAAATCAACGTAACGATCGTATCAATGCGACGCGAATAGATCCCGAAGCCAGTTGATGAGACGTTCCATCCATCCGGCCTCAGGGTCCGGGCGCCCGTGCCTCGGCGCGAGCTCCTGCTCTTCGCGGAGCTGGCGTGCGCCGTACTTCACCAAACCCACTGCGGTGGCGTAAATCGGGCTGTCGAGCGTTTCGCCCAGTCCACCGAGCGCAAACGGCCCGCCAACCCGCACTGGCATCTTCAGTACGTCCCGGGCCACCTCGGCGCAGCCGACGAGCTGGCTCCCTCCGCCGCTTATTACGAGGCCCGCAGGCACGCGGTGGAGACAATCGGCTTTGCTAAGCTCCTCCCGAACAAGCTCGAACAGCTCCTGCATGCGCGGTTCTATGATCTGCACCAGCGCGCGCCGCCGAAGCTTACGCTGCTCGGATCGCCCAACCTGCCGCACTGAAATGACATCTTCTTCCGGCACCATGTCAAGGAGGGCGCTGCCGTTTTCGGTCTTAAGCCGCTCCGCCTCTTCCACAGCCACGGTAAGTCCATAGGCCAGATCGCTGGTAACATGCGATCCCCCCACAGGAATTACGGCCGAATAGATAATCTCTCCCTGCACATAGATAGCGAGGTCAGAAGTTCCTCCCCCTATATCCACCAGGCATACGCCCAAATCCTTCTCATCGTCCAGTAAAACTGCTTCGGCCGTCGCAATCGGCTCCAGCACAAGCTCATCGATCTGCAGCCCTGCGCGGGCCACGGACTTCTCGACGTTCTGCAGAAACGTTACTGCGCCGTGGACGATGTGCATCTCCACTTCAAGGCGAGCGCCGCTCATACCGACCGGCCGCTTGATCTGGCCCTGGCCATCGATCGAGAATGATCGAGGAATGGCGTGAAGGATCTGTCGATCCGGGGGCAGCACGATCACGCGCGCCGCCTCCTTTACCCTGTTAACATCGCTTACAGTCACTTCACGGTCGGGATGCGTTATTGCAATTCGGGCACTGCTGTTTACGGAGGAGATGTGTTCTCCCGTGACCCCGACGTAGACCGACTCGACGCTGCGTCCCGCCTGGCGGACGGCACGGCCTACCGCATCCTCTACGGCGCGCGCCGTCGCCTCGATATCAACCACAACTCCCTTGCGCATTCCGGTTGATCGAGCGACACCGACTCCGGTAACGATCACCTCGTCATGGTCAGATATCTCCGCGATGAGCGCGCACACCTTCGTCGTGCCGATGTCCAGCCCGGTAATCAGCTCATTGTTCGCCACTCAAGTCACCCAGTCGATCGAGGAGTGCGGTGCGTGCCTCCTATCCGACAAGGCTCCGTCCGCGGTGCGCGTCTTTAGTTAATAGGGGCGGTGGCCTGCTCTCCCGATTTCGCTGTCTGTGCGGCCGCAGCGACCTCCTCCTGATAGCGGCTGCGTGCGAGCGCCCGTTTGTTCAAGTAGTATCGTCGAATGAGCGACAGATTCAGGAATACGCGGGACCCGAGCACGAGCACTGCAACCAGAGCGAGATTTACGCCAATTCGATCACCGAGCCAGGCGAGCACGGCTGCGAGCAGCGTATTCAGCAGGAAGCCGCTCGCAAAGACGTCGTTCTGAAATCTCGCCTCAATCCCGGCCCGAATGCCTCCAAACACGGTGTCGAGGCCTGCGAGCGCTGCGACCGAGAGATAGGGCGCATACTCCGAGGGAAGCAAAAGATTGAACTTCGAAAAAACCGCATAACCGATCGCAAAGCCCAGCACGAGGCCAGCGATCGGAAGCCAGGATCTCATGCTACTGCTGTCCTTTGCTACTCCGCTCGCCGCGCTCACTGGCGGCGGCATTGTCACGACTGGTCGAATCGACCATCTTTGCGAACCGTGGAT
>JBBRJW010000059.1:0-8644 GCA_038218705.1 Chthonomonadales bacterium
CCAGCTCTTCAGAGACCTCGTGCGCGCGCAGCAGGGTGAAGTTGTCGTCCACCTGCACGTGCACATCTACGTGCCGCTGAGAGCCGGACTTCCGCGTGCGGAGCTTATGGTAGCCGAGTACGCAGGAGTGGGTCTCCAGAACCTCCTGCACTGCGGCCTCCTCCTCTACAGGGAGGCGGGCATCAAGCAGGGGGCGAAATGCGTCGAGGCTAAGTTGAAACGCCGCGCGCGCGATTAGCAGGGCGACAACGAGCGCGGTCACAGGGTCGGCGTAGGGTGTTACCCGCGTCAGCAACAGGCCAGCGAGTACTCCGGCGGAGGTAATGACGTCGGTGCGAAGGTGCTCGGCATCGGCAAGCAGCGCCAGGGAGTCCGTCTCTTGCGCAACCCGCCTCAAATATCGGGATATAAAGATGTTGAGCACCGCGGAGAACGCCATCACACCGATGCCCCACGCGAAGGCGGGGCCCGGAGCGATCGAAACCGGGTGGCGTAGCTTGCTGGCCGCCTCATAGATAATATAGCCGGAGGCCGCAAAGATGAGGAGCGCCTCCGCCAATCCGGAGATCGACTCGATCTTCCCGTGCCCGTAAGGATGTTCGTCGTCGGGAGGGTTGTCGGAGACCCGTACGGAGACGAAGGCGATTCCGGAGGCGATAAGGTCGGTGGCGGAGTGCGCCGCTTCCGAGAGGATACTAACCGAGCCAGTCGCCAGCCCAACCGCCACTTTGAGCGCTACCAGTGCGGTGTTGGAGAAAATCGAGAAGAGCGCGGCACGAACCTTCCGATCGCCCTTAAGACGTTCGATCGCTGCGGCGCGCGCCCTCTCGGGCTTTCTACGGTTATCTCTGGGCTCTGGCATCGGGCACATTGTAACCGATAGGGCGCGCCACATGCAACCAGGCATTCTGGCGACCGGCCATGACCGTCTGACCCAGGAGGGGCAGGCGGCCCAATGGGTGTTTGAGCCACAGCCAGAATCTTCGTACGGTGAACCGTCTCGCTCGCGCCGCACTCTGTCCCACGTCAGAAGCTCGCGGCCAGACCGCGACCAGCCAAGGGGCGAAACTGCGGTTGACTCTGGTTTCTGTTGTGTGCTAGACTCGACCCAATTGACACCCCGTCCTTTTAAGATAGCCCCGTGAGGCTGGCAAAGGGCGAACGCAAAAAGAGACCTACCGAGCAGGAAACGGCGTGATCAATGGCCCGGATGGCCGATTTTGCCACTGTTCGCTCCTTTGCCTACGCCTCTGCCGAGCTCACGGAAACCGTGATACGGAGGGGCGTTTTGTCTGTGTCGAGGAGCCCTTATGTCGAACGAGATGGGTGGTTGCGCGGGATCCGAGAAGGGACTCGCCGGCGTCCAGGTGATGGATGCGGATGACATCCGGCGCGCCGTGACGCGAATTGGGCACGAGATTGTGGAGAAGAACCACGGCGCTCAGGATCTGGCGCTGGTGGGTATTCTCACCCGTGGAGCGCCGCTCGCGGAGCGACTCGCGGAAGTGCTGCAGCAGGTGGAGGGGGTTCGCGTGCCGACTGGCAAGCTCGACATCGGCCTCTACCGCGATGACTATGCCGAGAACCCCGCCGGGCGTCCGGCACTTGCTCCAACCGCAGTTCCGTTCGATGTTACAGGCAAGCGAGTGGTGCTGGTGGATGAGGTGCTCTTCACGGGCCGAACCGTGCGGGCAGCCATCGCCGCGCTCCTCGACCTCGGCCGCCCTGCCTCCATTCAACTCGCCGTGCTCATCGATCGTGGACACCGGGAAATCCCCATTCGCCCTGACTATGTTGGCAAGAACGTCCCGACGGCGCGGCACGAGCACGTTGAGGTGCGCCTGAAGGAAGTAGACGGCGAAGACCGCGTTCTCATTACAAAGCCGGCACGCCCATGAAAGACCTGCTAACACTCAGAGAGACCTCGGCCGACGACATTAACTACCTGCTCGACACTGCGAAGGCGTTTCGGGAGATTCTCGGCCGCCCGGTGAAGAAGGTGCCAACGCTGCGCGGAAGGGCCATGATCACGCTCTTCTACGAGAACTCCACGCGAACGCGCACATCGTTTGAAATGGCGGCGAAGATCATGAGCGCCGAGGCGATGAACATTGCAGTGGCGCAATCCTCGGTGGCCAAGGGCGAGAGCCTGAAGGATACGCTTCTCACGCTTCAGGCGCTGAGAGCCGACTGCATTGTGATGAGGCACGGATCCTCTGGCGCTGCACGCTTTGCGGCGGACCACCTTGGCATACCCGTTGTCAACGCAGGAGATGGGCGGCATGAGCACCCTACTCAGGGACTGCTCGATATGCTCACGATCCGGCAGCGGCGCGGCGATCTGAATGGCATGACGGTAGCGATCGTCGGCGATATCCTCCACAGCCGGGTGGCCCGCTCCAACGTGTGGGGGCTCACCAAAATGGGCGCAGCCGTGCGGCTTGTTGGCCCCCGAACCCTTTTGCCCGCCGACGCCGATCAACTTCCGGTAACGGTTTATGATGATCTGGAGACGGGGCTGCGAGGGGCAGACGTAGTGAATGTACTCCGTCTGCAGACCGAGAGGATGGAGAAGGGCCTGCTCCCATCGCTGCGCGAGTACTCTCGCCTCTTTGGAATTACGGCATCCAGCCTCAAGGTTGCGAGTCCCAATGTACTGGTGCTCCACCCGGGACCCATGAACCGGGGAGTTGAGATTAGCGCCGACGTTGCAGACGGGGCCTACGGCATTGAGAGCGCGATCGAAGAGCAGGTAACCAACGGGGTTGCCGTACGCATGGCGGTCCTCTACCTGCTAATGGGACCGGCTGCCAGTGGCACACAGGAATCCTAGCGAATGGAGAGCAGAGCGTGAAACTGTTGCTGACCGGCGGCGTGGTAATCGACCCGTCGCAGAAACTTGAGCGGCGCGCGGAGCTGCTGATCGAGGACGGCCGGATCGCGGGGATCCTCGATCCCGGTCAGTTCACCGGAGATGCCGAGCGCATCAATGTCTCTGGCAAGGTGGTCGCGCCCGGGCTGGTCGACATCCATGTCCACCTCCGGGAGCCCGGTTTCGAGTACAAAGAGGATATTGAGAGCGGCACACGGGCTGCTGCAGCCGGTGGCTTTACGCGCGTCTGCTGTATGCCGAACACGAACCCCGCCATCGATACCGCAGCGGTTGTGCGCCAGATTCTGGAGCGCGCCGCAGAAGTTGGCAGCGCCCGTGTTCATCCCATTGGGGCCGCTACCCGGGCTATGGCGGGCGACCAGCTTACAGAGGTCGCCGAACTGAAGGCGACCGGCGCTATTGCGATCTCGGACGACGCGTTTCCGCTGCAGCATGCCGATACCGTGCGCCGGGTGATGGAGTACTGCGCCATGCTCGACCTGCCCCTCCTCACTCATAATGAGGATAAGCGCCTCACGGAGAAGGGCGCAATGAACGAGGGCTACACTGCCACCGTTATGGGAATATCCGGAATGCCGCGAGTCTCGGAAGACATCGCAGTTGTCCGAAACATCATGCTCGCGCAGCTCACCGGCTGCCACCTCCATCTGCTCCACATCTCCACTGCCGGGACAGTAGAGCTGTTGCGGCAGGCAAAGCGCCAGGGAGCACGAGTGACAGGAGAGGCCTGCGCACACCACTGGGTATTAACGGATGAGGCCTGCGAGGGCTATAACACGGACGCCAAGATGAATCCACCGCTTCGAACACGCGAGGATTGCGAGGCGGTGAAGCAGGGTCTTAAGGATGGAACGATCGACTGCATCGTGACCGATCATGCTCCGCATGCTGCCCACGAGAAAGAGGTGGAGTTCGATCAGGCGCCCTTTGGCATCCTTGGGCTCGAGACCTCGTTCCCGCTCACGTACACCACGCTGGTGAAGACTGGCCTTTTGACCCTCTCGGAGGCGATCGAGCGCATGTCGACGATCCCGGCCCGCCTCCTCAAGCTCGGGGACGGCGCGGGCACGCTCGCAGTCGGCGCTCTCGCCGATGTCGTGGTGCTCGACACCGAGAAGGAGTGGACAATCGATCGGGCCGCCGTACAGTCGAAATCACACAATACGCCGTTCCATGGTCACGCCGTGCAGGGCAAGGCGGAATTCACTCTGTTGGGTGGCCGCGTGGTAAGGCTGTAGCTGCAATGAGTGCTGTGACGCTTCTCTTTAATGGCCGCATCCGAACGCTCGGCGCAGAAACCGGCGTCGTCGAGGCCATCGCAATCGGGCAGGATGGCCGAGTTCTTGCCGTGGGCACGCGTGAGCAGCTTGATGGCCTGGTAACGGCAGGAACACGCCGGGTCGACCTGGGCGGCAAGTGGGTAACCCCCGGGTTCTTCGACTGCCACCAGCACCCGCTCTGGCTCGGGCTCAACCTGGGGCAGGTGAGCCTCGCCTCCCCGCCCGTGGCCGATGTCGAGGATATTGTGCGACTGCTGCGCGAACGGCGCGCGGCTCAGCCGGATGCAGTCTGCATACAGGGCGTTAATTACGATCAGAACAAGCTCGCGGGACGCGTGCACCCGACCCGGTACGACCTCGATCGCGTGGCAGCAGATATTCCGGTACGGATCGAGCACACGTCCGGCCATGCTTCGGTGGTGAACAGCCGCGCACTGGAGCTCCTCGGCTATGGCCGTGACGCCGTTCCGCCGGTGGGCGGTGAAATAGAGCGAGGCGAGGATGGTGAGCCGACCGGCCTGCTGCTGGAGACCGCCGCGTGGGAGGACCAGGAGAAGATTGTGCCCGCGGCAACCCGCGAGGAGGGAATCGAAGCCCTCGGCCGGGCGAACCAATACCTGCTGGAGCGGGGTATCACAAGCGTGAGCGATGCAGAGACTCAACCCCAGGAGGTGGAGTTCTTCCAGCATGCGGTCTGGCGAGAGGCCCTGCGAGTGCGGGCTAACTCCATGATCGACTGGGCCGAGCTGATGGACGGTCCCGAGGATGAGGACGTTCCGACACCGGATGAGATGCAGCCAGAGGGTTACGACTGGCATCGTTACCACGTTGGCCAGGCCAAGCTCTTCGCAGATGGCGCGATTACAACTCGCACCTGCTGGCTGCGCGCGCCCTTCGCAAACAGCGATTCGCTCGGTATTCCGATTCACTCGCCGGAAGCGCTCCGTGGGTATGTTCGGCAGGCGCACAACCAGGGGTGGCAGATAGCCACGCATGCCATTGGCGACCGGGCCATTGACGAAGTGCTGATAGCCTATGCGCTGGCGCAGCGGGACCACACTCGCCGCCTGCCGGGGCATCGCGTCGAGCACTGCATGCTGCTGGATAGCGATCTGATTGGGCGGATGCGGCGGCAGAAGATCTGGTCCATCGGCCAGCCAGAGTTTCTCACCGGGCTCGGGGAAGCCTATGTGGCGGCGCTAGGCGAGGAGCGGGCCGCGCTTCTCTCGCCCTATGCCACGCTGGAGATTGCCGGGGTCGCCCAGGCGTTTAGTTCCGATGCGCCCGTGGTCCCTGGGGCCCCCCTCGATGGGCTGCGCGCGGCGCGCGAGCGCCGAACGCTGGGCGGGCGGGTGCTTGGCACAGGCGAGATTCTGGATGGTGAGACGGCGCTCTTCAACTACACAACAGCGCCGGCGTTTGCAACGCGGACGGCGGCGGATCGTGGAACGCTTGAGCCCCGCAAGTGGGCGGACCTGGTGGTGCTATCAGCCGATCCTGTAGCGACGCCACTCGACGAGTGGGAGAGTGTGTGCGTGGTCGCCACAATGGTTGGCGGCGAGTTCCTGGTTGGCGGCGAAGCTCTGGAATAGGAAATCGATGAAAGCAATTCTCGCACTGGACGATGGAACGATATTTGAAGGCGAATCGCTGGGCGCGCCGGGCCGTACGGTAGGCGAGGTAGTCTTTAACACTGGAATGACCGGATACCAGGAGATTCTAACGGATCCCTCGTATGCCGGGCAGATAGTGACTCTCACCTATCCGCTCGTTGGCAACTATGGCATCAACGCTGACGATTTTGAGTCTCGCAGGGTTCAGGTGGAGGGCTTCGTCGTCCGTGAGGCGGCGGAAGCGCCCTCCAACTGGCGCTCCGCGCAGACGCTCGACGCCTTTCTCAAGGAGCGCGGTGTCGTCGGAATCAAGGGAATCGATACCCGGGCGCTAACGCGCGCTCTCCGTGTTCGCGGCGTTATGCGCGGTGCGATCTCCACGGATGAGACTGCGCCGGACCTGCTGGCCCGGCTCCATACCGAGCCCACGTATGAAGGGATCGATTTTGCCCGGCGTGTCACGACGGAGATCTCTTACCTCTGGAGGGCGGGCGCATCTGCTCCGGAGGCTGCCAGCGAGGTCGCTCTCGAAGCGTCTGCACCGGAGCCGCGGCATCGGATCGCTCTGCTCGATTGTGGCGTAAAATACAATATCGTCCGCAGTCTTACGGCGCTGGGCTGCGAAACGCGGGTCTATCCATGCACTGCGTCCGCCGCCGAGATTATGAAGAGTAATCCGGATGGGCTGATGCTCTCGCCGGGGCCAGGCGATCCCGCCCAGTATGGTTATATTGTCGAGACCGTGAAAGCTTTTGTGGGCAAGAAGCCCATCCTGGGCGTCTGCCTTGGTAACCAGATCCTGGGCGGCGTCTTCGGGAGCAAGACCTTTAAGCTTCGGTTCGGCCACCGAGGAAGCAATCACCCGGTCAAGGATCTGGCGAGCGGCAAGGTCTATATAACCTCTCAGAATCATGGCTACGCGATTGACCCCGATCTGCTCAAGGATGGCATGGAAGTCGCGCATGTGAACCTGAACGACGGAACGGTAGAGGGTCTTCGGCATCGCGAGCTGCCGATCTTCTCCATACAGTACCATCCTGAGGCCTCGCCGGGCCCGACCGACAGCGCCTACTTCTTTCGCGAATTCGTCGGTCTTCTGGACCGGGAGAAAGGCCTTACCACGGATGCCGGACGGGAGTGAGCCTGGTATCGCGGGCCCGCAAGCGGCTGGCTCTGGAGTGCCAGGGCCGAAGCGGATGCGAAAGCGGCTGGCCTCCTCGCTCATGGTGCTGCTGCTGTTGATACTGGTTGTTATCGGCTTTCAATCAGCATTCGTTCCCTCCGAGTCGATGCTGCCAAACCTGAAGGTCGGCGATCACCTTCTGGTGGTTCGGAGCTGGTTAGCGTATCCCGGTGGGAAGATGCCTGCGCGGGGCGACATTATTACTTTCAAGCTCCCGCTCGATCTGCTGGACGCCCACGACAACGGAAAGCCGCTGCCACCTGTCGGGCCGGCGAAAGTAGAATTCGATATTCTGATCAAGCGAGTGATCGGACTGCCGGGCGATACGGTACAGGTCATAGGCCGACAGGTACTTGTGAACGGCAAGCCGCTTCACGAGGATTATATAACCTATCCTCCGCCGGATGGGACTGCCAGCGATTACAACTATGCCGGCGCGAGGCCACTCAAAGTGCCGCCAGAGGCGCTATTCGTGCTGGGCGACAACCGCAAGACCAGCGATGACGGCCGATACTGGGGCACGCTGAACCGGAAGTACATTCTCGGGAAGTTTGTGGCGGTACTCTACAACGAAGGCGCGAATGGAATCAACAGCGAGCGGCCACACTAGCGCGGGGCTGCGATGGCGGCTGCAGATTCCCTGGATGGTGGCCGGCGCGCTGATCATTGCGCTCCGGGTGGCCGCGCTGGGCTCGGACGCATACTCCAGGCTGTCGTGGAGCTCGGCGCTCTTAACAGACGAGGGCTTCTATATCCACAATGCGCGCAATATTGTGCTGTTCGGCAGGTTCTCGACCGACGGATTCAACAATGCGCTGATCATGCCGCTGCTGCACTGTGTTCAGGTAGTGGTCTTCAGATGCTTTGGAGTGGGGGCGATCCAGGCCAGGGCAATCTCGGCAGCACTCGGCCTGCTCACACTGCCCGTGTTTTATCATGCGCTGCGGCCTGCGCTGGGCCGGCGCGCCGCAGGTTATGCGACGCTCTTTCTGGGCCTCGACCATGTGAGCCTGCTCTACAGCCGAATGGCCCTGATGGATACGCCTGCCGCGTTCCTGATGGTCTGCGCCTTCTGGTGCTGGCAGCGTGGTGCCGCCGTTCCGTGCGGCGAGAACCCGACGGTTCGACAGAACGCGGCGGGTTGGCTGGCCGGCTGCGGGTTCCTTCTGGGCCTGGTGTACGAGACGCGGGGGCTGGCGGCGTTTCTGATACCGGTGGCATTCTGGATAACTGGTCGAACCAGGGGTCGCAGCGGGGTTCTCGCACTCGCAGCCGGGCTTGTGCTAGCCCTTGTGCCGTACTATGTGGCGTGGTACGCCCCGCACCGAGCCGAGATCGTGCGAGTGAGCCACTACTACATAACCCGGCAGCTTCTGCCGCATGGGCTGAACGACCTTCGCGGAAGCGCTGTACGGGCTCTGTTCGGCAGCGAGAGTGGGTGGGCGCCGTTTCTAATGCGGCATACGCCGGTGCTCTTTCTAGCGGCTCTCGTTGGCGTTTTCGCTGTGCCGCGAAGGCGGAACACCAACCGGCGCATGGTTCTGGAGTTTCTGGCGCTCTGGCTGGTAACAGGTTTGACTGTTTTCGCGCTGGTGCGGTACTCGCCGTCGCGATACTATGTGCTCTTCTATCCCGCGCTCTGCGGCCTGGCAGGATATGCCGTGGCGCACGCGAG
>JBBRJW010000060.1:0-8581 GCA_038218705.1 Chthonomonadales bacterium
GGTCTTGCCGTACAGCCCCGGTGCCGCGGGCGGGGTGGTAAGATTGCCAGGGAGCGGGCTCGAGGCGCTGCCCTGTACCAGCCCGAAACCGCCGACATTTACGTTTACCTCGCCGTTCGACTTGCCGGTCTGTGAATTGAAGCCATTAATGATCTGAATGTCCGCGAGCGTGCTGAGCTGCGAAAGCAGAGTTCCGCGCTTGTCGAGCAGGTCGTTCGGCGAGCCACCTGCCGCGACGCTCAGGCGGATCTCATCATTGAGCGCCGCCACCTGCGTTCCCAGTGCATTTACCTGGTTCACCTTGGTCCGAACCTGTGACGCGATCTGTGGGCTGATCTGGTTGAGCTGATTTGCCACCGAATGAAAGGCTTCGACGACGCCCGCCGCCTGATTTCGCACCGTCGCTCGCACCGCACTGCTTTCAGGATTCGACGAGAGGCTGGAGAACGAGCTGAAGAGCGCGGTCATCTGTGCGCCGATGCCGGATGTCGAGGGTTCATTATAGGCGCCCTCGATCTGGCCCAGAGTGTCGCGTAGCGTGTTCAGCGCTCCGGAAGCGCTCGTGGCGCTCTGGAGGCGGCTGTCGACAAACAGGTCCCGAACCCGATTTACGGCGGTGATCTCCACGCCGGTGCCGAGCTGAAGCTCGCCCTGTCCGCCGGCCACAACCAGAGGGTCGGTAGCAGCCTGCTGAACCACCTGGCGCGAATAGCCCGGCGTATTGACGTTGGACGTGTTCTGACCGATCACGTCCAGAGCGGCCTGCGCGGCCTGCAGTGATCGCCGGCTTGTCTCTATTCCCATGAAGGTAGAGGGCATCGTAATCTCCGCGCGGCGATCGCCGCGGAACGGTCAGGCCCGGCTGTCGATGTAGAACGACGCAGATCGTATCTGCGCCAGGTTAGCGCCGTACGGCGCGGGTTTCAGCACCGCAGTGGTGATCGCCTGAAGATGAACCTGTGTTATATCGAGCGCGGTTTCGAGGAGGAGCTGGTTCTGCTCACTCAATTGGACGAGCTCGCGCTGGGCAGCGAGCAGTCGCCGCCGAAGGGTCACCAGATCGCGCCGCTCAACGGGGGGAAGCAGCCGCAGCACTTCCAGCAGCGTTCCCGGCGTGGGAACACCGAGCGTACGGGCTATCTCCCCGGCCAGTGCAGCCCTTCCGGCCTCGAGAGCCGTCTGTGTCTCGATCCAGCGCCTCTGGTCCGGCTGGGCTGCCGAGATGAGGTCCGGACGCCCGGCCACGAGCGCCTGGGAGAGGTCCTCGGCTAGGCGCTTCAGCTGCAGGCTGGCCTGCAACTGCCCTGCGAGAATCCTGCGCAACGATGAGACCTGTGATGTGAGACTGGCCATGATCTACCGCTCCGAGTTCTTGGCGTCCGCGATAATGGACTGGCGCGCTATCTCGTCGCTCGGATTGGACGGCAGAGTCTTCTCGAGTGACTTGTAGAGGGCGGTCGCAATTCCGAATGAGCCGGTCGATCCGATCTGCTGGGCCGTTACGTCGTCCTGCATCTCCTGCATCATACGCGATTCCGGGCTCTTACCAAACAGCAGACTGTCGCCGGCCATGGACTTGCGCATCTGCTTGAGCATAATGCCGACGAAGACGGACTCGAGGTCTCGTGTGGCCTTTACCAGCCTGGCTTTCTGGCGGCCGTAGTCGTCCTTTGGAGCCGGGCCGGAGGAGATTCCGGGAAGTCCCCATGCGCCGGTAGGGTCGCTCGACATCCTATTGCTCCTCGATTTCGGCGGAGATCATTCCCGCCGCCTTCATGCCTTGAAAGATGGAGATCAGGTCTCGAGGCGTCACGCCCAGAGCGTTTAGCGCCCGAACCAGCTGCTCTACCGTCGAGGTGGGCTGGATAGCCGCGAGCTTCGAATGCTGCTCCTCCACGGTGGTGCTCTTCTGAGGCACGACCACGGCTCCCGCGCTGGAAAACGGCGCGCCAGGAACCACCACAGGCGTATTGTCGATCTTGATGTTAATTGCGCCGTGCGCGATCGCGCCTGCGCCGAGCCGAACATTGCCGCCCATAACCACGGTGCCCGTTCGCTCGTTGAAGACGATCCGGGCCTGCACGTCCGGAGTAACGGTGACCGTTTCAATCGTTGCCAGAAAGCTGATGAGGTCATCGGCCTGGGCCTGGGGAACGGCGACGGAGACAGTGGCCGCATCCATGGCGCGCGCCCGAACGCTTGGGAGCTGCTGGCGAATCCCCGCGGCGACCCGGCTCGCCGTGGTGATGTCGGGCTCGTGCAGCGTTATCTGGATCGCGCCGCCCTCCATGAGGGTAACAGGCACCTCCTGCTCCACATAGGCCCCTCGGGGGATCCGGCCAACGTTGACATGGTTCTTCTGGACCGTGGAGCCGCCGCCTCCGAAGTTGAAGCCGCCGATAGAGACGGAGCCCTGCGCCACCGCGTAGACTTCGCCGCTCGCGGCGTGGAGAGGGGTCTGCAGCAGCATGCCGCCTTGAAGAGACTTGGCATCTCCGAGGGATGCCACCGTGACATCGATACGGCTGCCGGGCTTCACGAATGCCGGCAGGTCGGCGGTTACCATGACGGCCGCAACATTCTTGACGCGGACCTGATCCACCGTGACATTGACGCCAAACCGGCGCAGCATGTTGACGACACTGGAGGGAGTGAACTGCGCGGACTGCCCGTCTCCTGTCCCCTCCAGGCCAACTACCAGACCGTACCCGATCAGCTGGTTGCCTCGCACGCCCTGCACGTCCGCGATATCCTTCACCCGCACCTGGCCGATTGACGGGTCGAGAGGCGCTGGCGCAGGGGCCAGGGCAGCCGGCGCTGCCGGGGCGACGACGGCGGGAAGAGGCTTCGCTGCCGGGCGGGCCGAGGCGCGAGCAGGCGCTTCCAGTGCGCCGGAGTCCGCTGCCGTTTCGGCCGCAGAAGCAGAGTGTGCGGCGAGCGCGGAGAACAGCAGCGCGGCGCAGATTGTATGTCGGATCGTCATGCGGTATATCCTGCGTCAGAATATGAGGTGAAAGAGGCGCGTGAGCAGGCCGATGCGCTGGGTATCGCCCACGGTGCCTTTTCCGTCGTAGCTCACGGTAACTCCAGCGACCAGACTGGACGAGATGGAATTATCGGGCAGAATATCCTGCGGGCGAACGATGCCCGCGAAGGTGACCTTCTGGGTCTCCTTGTTGATGCCGACGATGCGCGAGCCCTCGATACGCAGGTTTCCATTCGGCATCACCTCTGCGACGAGCACCGAGAGTGTGGTGGTTAGAGAGCCGGATCGAGTAGTCTGCCCCGATCCGTTGTTGGCGCGCGAGCTATTCGCGCCGAAACTGAAATCTTTGAGAAGGCGCTGGAAGAGCCCCGAGCCACCGAATGCATTTATGTTCTCGTCCTTCGCAGCTTTGGTCGCTGCCGACGACTGTGCGGACGTGTTCTCCGTAACTGTGACAGTCAGAATGTCGCCAACGGCATGCGCACGGCTGTCCGAAAAGAGAAATGCGCGCGCTTCCGGAGTATTGGCCAGCGCCTGGTTCACCTTCTTAACGGGGTAGAGCGAGTCGGCAGATCCCCGGCCGCCGCCGACACAGACGAGAGCGATTCCGAAGGCAGCGATCCCCGCCAACCTCGCCACGAGAAACCTGAGTTGTCCAGGCATTGCAGTTCCCTTCATTCCTCAATTCGCGCTATCGCCAATTCGCACCGTGTGGCTGTCGAGCACCAGGCCCTCAAGCTCTTTGTGCGTCTCGGTGGCTGTAACGCGAATGGTATCGCCGACCGCGCCGTTCTGATGCGCCACGCCTGCAGCAGAGATGGCGATCGATCCGAATCGATACTCAATCGTGATCCGGTCGTTCGCAGTGATAGCCGGCGCGGTCTCGACGGCGGAGCTGGAGAGCGGTGCATCCGAGCTGATCCGCCGGGTCGCTCGCTTGCCGATTGCGGCTTCGAGCGATACTATAGGCTCGCCAAATCCCGCGGGCAGCTCGGTGTTGCTGAGAACGAGGTCGTCGGCTGTCAGTATGGCGTGCGCCTCGATGGTGTGGCGGGCGACCACCACGGCCGCGGCGCGCCGGTGGACGCGGAGCGCCACCTCCACCGTCTGCTGCGTCTTGCCGTCGACCACCAAGTTCACCGGTACGTAAATCGTTCCGCTCTCTGGTCGACCTCGCCATGCGCCCGGGACAATTTTCACGGCCCCGCCGGGAAGCGTATAGTGGCCGGTGCCAGGGGCTGCCTCGAGCGTGGAGCCCTCCAGACCCTTCAGGGCCGGCTCGGCCGCCTGCAGGGCCGCCTTTGTGACTTCGTCTGCGGCCAGCTCGCGGCCAATCCGCGTTACGCGTATGCCCGGAGGCAGCACCGTCTGGACGCGCTTGCTTTCGAGATGCGCAGCCCGGAGATGCACCGTCACGTCGCCAGGCATCAGGGTTCGCGAAAGGCCGGGCAGGGGCGACACGCCCACTTCCACTGCGCCTATCTGCACGATCATCGCCTGGTCGGTTCCGGAAATATCTGCGATGTCGGCCAGGAGTATCGTGGGCCCTGGGATCTCGTTTACAGGCCGAACCGTTACCGTTATCGGGCCCGCAGCGAGCGCGGGCGCCGGAGCGGCCACCTTCGTCGCCGTCGTCGGCAGGGGCTTCAGATGCATCGGCGCAGCCGTGCTGGCGGTAGGTACGGGTCTGAAGGCGCGGGCCGGGCGGCGCGTGGCTTTTGCGCGCGGTTTCGCCGGCAATCCGGCTGCGGCGATCCCGGCCGCAACGAGCGATATCGATATGAGTGTCGCGAGTGGTGTGCGCATCAATGACTCCAGAGCGCTATCGCTTCAGACCGTTGGTGGTGGTCAGCATTTCGTCCGCTGCCTGAATCACCTTGGAGTTCGTGTCGTAGGCGCGCTGCAGAACAATCATTCGGACGACCTCTTGGACAATATCCACGTTGGAGCTCTCCAGCGCCTTCTGCTGAACCGTTCCAAGACCGGTCGCGCCAGGATTTCCCTCCTGGGGCTGTCCAGTTGCGGCAGTCTGCTGGAAGAGGTTGCCGCCGAGCGCGCGGAGACCCGCCGGATTGACGAAGTTTGTAAGCTGAAGCTGGCCCACTGCCTGCGGCGTATTCTGGCCGGGCCTCATAACGGTCACCTCGCCGGTGGCGCTGATGTTAACCGACACCTTGTCTGGCGGGATCACGATCTCCGGCTGGATGGCGTAACCTTCCGATGTAACAAGTTTGCCCGTGGCATCGATAGCCAGCGCACCCGAGCGGGTGTAGGCGTTGGAGCCATCTGGCATAAGCACCTTGAAGAAGCCATCCCCTTTGATCGCGAGATCATAGTCGCCGCCCGTGTTCTGAATGGTTCCCTGTGTATGCTGTGCCACCGTGGTTCCTGCGCTAACACCGAGGCCGACCTGGGATCCTGTGGGAAGCATAGAGTTCGTGCCTGTCTGGCCGCCTGGATCTCTGATATCCTGATAGACCAGGTCCTGGAAGTCCGCTCGACTCTTCTTGAACCCGGTAGTAGAGGCATTGGCGAGGTTGTTTGCAACAACATCGAGATTGAACTGCTGAGCGGCGAGTCCCGTTGCGGATGTGTAGAGCGCTCTGAGCATAATGCTGCATTCCTCTGGCCGAGGTCCGGGCCGATCGGTGCGGCGCGCGACTTGCGGCTGGTTGTCAGGTCGATGATAGGGGCGCAGGATGGTTCCTGCCCAATCAGGGCTAGAGCTTGCCGACCTCGTTGGCCGCATGCTTCAGGAGCTCATCCTGGGTGATGATTGCGCGCTGAGCCATCTCAAAACTGCGCGAAACGGAGATCATCTGGACCATTCCGCGAACGACGTTAACGTTTGACTGCTCGAGGGTCTGCGGACGGAGCATTGCGGCGCGCGCCAGCGGCGCACGCTGCGGTCCGACCGTTGCAAACAGCGTTTCACCGGCCTTCTTCAGAGAGCCGGGGCCGCCTTCAACCACTTTGAGGCGCGCGGCGGGCTTCCCGCCGGCTGTAAGAGTCCCATTTGGTTCGAGGGCATACGGAGGAGCAGCCCTGACCACAATCGGCACGCCACTCTGGTCGAGCACGGGGTTGCCGGCCGTCGTCATGAGGTTGCCCGTGCCATCGAGCTGGAAGCTGCCGGCGCGCGTGTACCGCTCCCCGGCTGGTGTTTGAACGGCGAAGAACTGACCTGGCGCGAGACTGGCATCGAGGGGTGCGCCGGTCTGGGAGATTGGGCCCGCCTGGAAATCGGTGTAGACCTGATCGGGCGCAACTCCAAGCCCGAGTTCCCCGATGTCGACGCCTCTGGTTGCCGTCTGCGGCAGCCGCTCGAGTTTGAGCGCGTGGAGGGCCTTGAAGGTCTGGTTGTCCTGCTTGTAGCCCACCGTGTTGGCGTTGGCAAGGTTCTGGGCAAGCACCTCCTGGAGGGCCTGCTGGGCCAGCATTCCTGAGGCTGCGGAATAGAGTCCACGTTCCATGGGGCGTCTCCCGGGCGGAAATTGGTGTGGGCGACTGGCCGGTTAGGCCAAAGCGACAATTCCCTGCGAGCGAGCTCAGAGCAGTTCTGAAGCAGGCTTCATAGGGAATTGTCGGAACTTTAGCCGGTAATCCTCAGGGGATTCCCGACCGATAATCGAGGGTTGAGGTTGCTAGTGCCTCTTGCGGGCTCCCTTCAACTTACTCCCTCCCGGTTCAGTCGGCGCAGCGGGCGCGTCCACGACCGTGACTCTCCACTCATCGGAGAGTGCGCGGATGTCTGGCGCGTACATGGCATATGCATTCGTCGGAAGCCCGTGGAAAGCTCCAGGGACCTCTGCGCGCAGCCGGTAGGTAATGCGGCGTGTGCCCTGCGGCAGCAGATCGACGAAGAAGGCGACCTTCTGATCCCGCAGCTCGAAGTTCGAGCAGAGACCGTCGCCATATGCGACGCCCGACCTCGTCTCAACAGCCTCCAGGCCCGCCGGTTTCATGTCCTCGAAGACCACGTACTCGTAGTCGTTGTCGCTCTTGATGTTGAGCTCCACCTCCACGATGTCGCCGCTCGTGAGATGCGCGCCGTCCGGAAGAGGCGTCCGTGTCTCTTTCGTGGTAAGTTCCCTCCGTTTGTCCCGTTCGGTGGCGGTTGTGATTTGATAGTAGGCGCGATTGACCCCTACGGCGTTGGCGACGCCCTTGATCGGCTCCGACATGTCGAAGTACTGAAGGTACGCGCTGTAGTAGAGCGTGCCGGTGCCTTCGACGGTGATATGGAGCTTCTGCGCGCCCGATGTGAGCGACTCGTCGCCGGCCAGAAAGCGGGTGTCGGCAAAGAGCGCGTTTTCGGCGCTGATGGTGAAGCGCCTGGTCACCCGGCCGTCGAGATCGACCGTTACGTTGTAGTTGGGCTGCAGCTCCTTCTGGGCCCGGGCATAGGCGAGCAGCGCCTGCACCACGCGCGCTGTCTGGCGCGTGGAGGTCCAGTGGCCGGACCGCCGATTGTCCACGAGCCACCGCACTGCCATCGGGGCCAGATTGGTCTGCGCGCCCTGTCCGCCATTGACGGGGGCGAGCTGTTCCGGCGGCGCGATGGCAACGAGGGCCTGGAGCACCATGGCGGTGGTCTCCTGCTTGTCGTTGTACCATCGCCACCAGAAGTGGGAGTCGTCGCCTTCCCAGTGGACGGTTCCTCGGGCAGTGTCGACCCTGGCGAGGGTGGCGAGATTGCGCAGAAGGGTCTGCGCCTTTGCTGCATCCCCGTAGCGGTGCAGCGCCAGGGCGAGCAGCGCCTGTCCATAGGGCGAGAGGCGGTCCCGGCGGGTGTAGAGGAAGTCGTCCGCCATGCGGAACGCAGGATCACCTGAGGGCGCGGCCTGGTTCGGGATCGCCAGCACGTAGCAGTAGTAGGCGAGGAGGTTAAGCTCCTCGGTGCTGTTGAGGTGGGCCCGCACGTAGCGGGTGGCCGCTTCGATAAGCTGTGGCTGCACGGGTGTATCGGCCAGGCGAGCCTGCTCCAGGCCCTCCAGAATGTAGGCAGTCAGGAACGGGTCTCCAAGGGCGCTCCCGGGCCACCAGCCCCAGCTCCCATCCGGACGCTGGGAGGCCGCAAGGCGCTCCATTCCGGCTGCCACCATGGCGGCGAGCTGCGCCGAATCGAAGATCGGGCTGGCGGTGCGGTTGTGATAGCCTGCTGCGATCCGGCGGCTCAACTCCCCAGCCTGCAGCGCCCCCGGCAGACCGTTGGGGTAGGTATAGCCGCTGTCCTGGAGGACGTGATCCTTGGGGACCACCGCGCGCTGCGCGGCCAGCTCGCGCGCTCTCCGCCCCAGGGTCTCCAGGTCGAGGCCAGAGTCCCGCAGCGTTCGCGCCACGAGCACGGTCGGAACGAACCGCGAGATGGTCTGCTCCATGCAGCCGTAGGGGTAGTCCTCCAGGTAGGGCAGGGCATCCAGCATCACCGCCGCGAGCGAAGGCGAGAGCTGCAGGTCAAGCGAGGTAGCCCCCTTACGGCGCATTTCGGGCAGATCGAGGGTGAGAGTGGCCGCGCCGGTGTTGCGAAGCACGCCGCTCTGCGCCACGAACTTCTCGACGCCGTGCACCAGCACCGGGAAGGGCAGCTCGGCG
>JBBRJW010000061.1:0-8567 GCA_038218705.1 Chthonomonadales bacterium
ATCTTCCAGGAGGTCGGCAGCTTCGTCTGGCTCCATCTCTTCCAGAATATCGGTCGCGGTCTCATCGTCCAGATGCTGCATGATCCAGACCTGCGTCTCGGGCTCCGCTTCCGCCATCGCATCTGCGGCCGTCTCGGTATCGAGTCCCTCGATGACCTCTGCGCCCTGCTGCGGAGTGAGCTGCTCGACAATATCTGCGATGTCGGCCGGATGGAGGCGAGCGATCTTGTCGTGGGAGACTTTGAGGCGGATCCGGCCGCCGTCGCTGCCGGGATCCAGCGTCTGCACGTCGTCCCAGGCGATTAGGTTGGAGCGGAGGGGGTGCCCGAGCAGGCGCGCCGCCGACTCCAGCGGCTTGCTGATCGCGCCGAGGCGGCGCAGGGTTGCCCGAAAGCTGGCATCAACACCGATAACGCAGTATCGATCCCCGCACTCGGCAAATCGGACATCGCTCACGCGGACCACACGTCGATCCTGCACATCGACAATCTGCTTGTCCAGAATGTCCCGCCGTAAGCGAAGATCCTCGTCGCCCGGTGTGAACCGTTCTGTGTTCTCCAGCGGCTGCCGCAAATGGAGATCCCCGTGTATCTGTCCCGATCCTGCCGTGCCCTCGGGATCGGGCTCGAAGTACACTGAATCGTAGGGCAAACAGATCTCGCCGCGATCCGTTCGCATAAACAGCGCCGACATAGAAGGCAGCCGCCCACCGAGCACAGCAAGGGCATCCACCACTCTCCCGATGGAGCGGCCATCAGGCGTAAGGACCCGCTTATCCAGGAGCTGCGTGAGGTATTTCATGATCTCTATTATACTGGGATCAAGCAGAAAAAGATGCCGGACAGGGGTGTCCGGCAAAAGGGAAGCCGCTGGAGCGATCCCCGGGTAAATGAAACATCTGATCGTTGCTCGGAGAGTGAGCACGAGTCTATTGTAGGGCATCTGCGTTAAGCAGTCATTAACGGCTGATTAATCTTCTGTTAAGTCTCCCTGGACCGACTCCAGCTCCAGCTCCTTAAGCAACAATCGCTTCACCACTTTGCCCGTCGCGCCGCGCGGCAACTCGTGGCGAAAGATCACTCGCCGCGGCGTCTTGTAATTCGCCAGGCGCTCACGACACCATGAAACCAACGTCCGCCGGGAGATCTCTTCGCCGGGCCGAACTACCACCACGGCAGTTACTTCGTCTCCGCGCAGGGAATCGGGCAGCCCGACCACCGCCACCTCCATGACGGCAGGATGCGCCATCAGCACGTCTTCTACTTCGCGGGGATAGACATTGAGGCCGCCCACCAGAAGCATGTCCTTCTTCCGGTCGACGATGTATAAGTAACCCTCTTCGTCCAATCGACCGAGGTCCCCGGTATGATACCAATCACCGGCCATCGCCTCCGCCGTCGCCTCCGGCAGGTTCAGGTATCCGAGCATCACGTTGTCGCCGCGCACGCATATCTCGCCCACCTCACCGGTGGCTACGTGCTGGTTCTTCTCGTCCAGTATAGCGATCGCAACGCCGGGAAGAGGCGGGCCCACGCTCCGAATCTTTCGCGGTCCCTCCAGGCGGTTCACGGAAGTAACCGGGCTGCACTCCGTTGGCCCATCGCCCTCCAGCACGGGAACGCCGAACTTCGCTTCAATCGCCTCCAGCGTGGAGGCCGGGAGGGGTGCGCCTCCCGAAACGAATGCTCGCAGCGAGCTGAGATCGTAGTCGCGATCGGCGGGGAAGTGCAGGAGCGCCTGCAGGATGGCGGGCACCGCGCAGAACACGGTCGAGCGGTGGCGCTCGATGGCCTCCAGGGTACGGGTCGGGTGAAAGCCCTCCAGCAGTACGATCGAACCACCGCAGCCCAGGGCCGTGTTCATGCAGACCGTTGCAGCGAACGAGTGGAAGAGCGGCAGCACTGTCAGAAAGCGATCTGTCGGCGAAAATGGAATTGCGGCGCAGACCTGCTGGACATTACGGACCAGGTTCCGGTGCGAAAGCATGGCTCCCTTGGGCCGCCCGGTGGTTCCAGATGTGTAGATGATGACCGCACAGTCACCTTCATTCGACGCTGGAGGCAGCGTCTGCTCGTCCCCCAGCTTCGCATCGTCCAGGGAGAGCAGCAGAGGAGATGTCACATCAGCAGGCGGATCGCCCACACAGATTATGCGCTGGATCGACGCGACTTCGGCGGCCGCTGCAAGCGAGTTCGCCGCCAGCGTGCCCACCGTCACCACAAGACGAACATCCGCATCGCGCCACATATACTGGAGTTCCGCAGGCTTCAGCACCGGATTGGCTGGCACAGCCGCAGCGCCAATCCGGGCTGCGCCGAAGTAGAACCAGAGAAACGCGGGACAGTTTGGCAGGAGCAGGGCGACCCGATCACCAACTCCTATACCCTGTCGGGCGAGCGCAAGCGCCGCTGTCTGAACCTCGGCCTGAAGCGCGGACGCGCTCGTCACTTCGTCTCGGAAGATAAGCACATCCGAGCCAGGAATGGAGCGGGCCCGGTCGTCTATCAAGTCTGTCAGCAGCATCGATTCCCCTCCTCCGTGGCGGCCTGAAATGAGTCATCTGGTCGATGGGCCCGAGTCTCTCGGTAATACGCGCAGAGGTCCGTGATCGGACATTCGGAACATCGCGGGGTTAACGCTCTGCAAATCTGGCGCCCGTGCGTTATCAGGGCCACATGGAAGCGAAAGGTCCGCTCAGGCCTGATCTGGGCCTGCAGCGCATCGTGCGCCTTCGCTTCCCCAATCTCGCGCCGGATGAGCCCGGTGCGCCAGGCAACCCGAAACACGTGGGTGTCGACAGGCAGCACCGGGCGGCCCATCGCGAAACAGAGGACAATCGCGGCTGTCTTCGGGCCAACTCCGGGCAGCTCCATCAGGTACGCCCGCGCCTCGGAGTCCGGCATGTCCGCGAGCCGGCTCAGACTGATGGATCCCTCTGCCTCGAGAATCGACCGGAGGACTCGCTGGATGCGCGGAGCCTTCTGGTCCGCAAGTCCGCCGCATCGGATCACGTCCGCGAGCTCATTTACGGGCGCGTCCATCGCGTCCTCCCAGCGCCGATACTGCTGCCGCAGCCGGGCGTAGGCGCGAAACGAATTCGTATCGGAGGTGTGCTGCGAAAGGATACATGCGACCAGCTCATCGATCGCATCCTGACGCGGCACCCAGCGGGGAATCCCGTAGAGACGCTCCAGGCGCGTCTGGATGAGCTCTGCAGGCAGACAATCTGCGCGAGCCTTACCGCCTTCGGCCATTGTGCCCTCGCTCTGAGACCGCAGCGGGTCGCCTATGACCAGACGGCAAAAAGAACCCGGCGGTCACCCGCCGGGTCGAACTGAATTGAGAGGACAGTACAGTCCACACATCAAACACCTGTATTATCATTCCTCTTAACCAGTCGCTGCCCGCACCGTAAAATTACCGGGTTTCGCGCCTACTTGCCGTGGCACTTCTTGTACTTCTGCCCGCTGCCACACCAGCAGGGATCGTTGCGCCCGCCCTTCCAATCCGCAGGAGCCCCGTCGTCCCGGCGAACGCCACCGCCCTGAGAGATCTTCGGGCGCTGACTCGCCATCTCGGCGTCGACATCGAACTTCGGCAGGGTGAGCGGGAGCGGGATGGCCGGGGCCGCAATCTGGCCCTCACGCCCCATCGACTGGCCCGCGCCGGGCAGCTGCTCCGCTCGCCCCTGGCCGGGATCCGCCACCATCTGTATGCGCATTACATTCCGCACGATGTCGTCCTGGATCGCTTCCTGCATCTTCTCGAACTCGTCGAACGCTTCCTTCTGATAGATCAGCAGGGGGTCCTTCTGCTCATACCCGCGCAGGTGGATGCCTTCGCGCAGGTAGTCCATATTCGCAAGATGCTCCATCCATCGCGCATTCACGGCGCGGAGCGCCATCCAGCGCTCGAGCTCGCGCATCGTGCCTTCGCCCTGGATTGCGTCGAACTCCTGCTCGCGCGACTCGTAGACGTTGAGCACATGGTTGGTCAGGAAGTCGATCATCTCGGCACGAGTTTTGCTCTTCAGATCCTCGACGGCAAGGATCGGGAAGAGCATGAAGTAGTCGTTAAGCTCATTGAATAGCTCGTCGAGGTTCCACTCGTCAGGCCCTTCGTTCTGGGGCGTGTAGACGGTGACGGCCGACTCGATGTTGATCCGGATGTAGTTCAGGATCGTCTGCTTCAGGTCGACGCCTTCGAGGATACGCCGGCGCTCCTTGTAGATCAACTCACGCTGACGGTTCATGACGTCATCATAGTTCAGCACATGCTTGCGCGACTCGAAGTAGTGCTCTTCAACCTTCTTCTGCGCTCGCTGAATCATTCCGGAGAGCAGGCGTGCATCCATCGCAAGGTGCTCTTCCCAGGTCTTCAGGAGCGGATGGTTGGCGCGATCGCCAAAGAGCCGCCACAGCTCGTCCTCGAGCGAAACGAAGAATCGGCTCTCTCCAGGGTCGCCCTGTCGGCCGGCCCGGCCGCGAAGCTGATTATCGATTCGCCGGCTTTCGTGCCGCTCCGTTCCCAGGATGAAGACACCGCCGAGGCGCCGAACCTCGTCCGCGGCCTTCTTATGCTCCTCGTCGGTAAGCGCGCCCGTGGTAACAGCGTCCAGAACGGTTGGGTTGCCAAACCGGCGATAACTCGGCTCGCCCACTACCTCCGATTCAGCCTCTTCCGCAGCTTCCGCCTCCTCGACCACGTCCTCTGCCTTGTTGAGCGACTTCAGCGAGCCATCGACTGGCGGCAGCTCCTGATGAATGTGCTTTCCTCCGAGCAGAATATCGACGCCGCGGCCGGCCATATTGGTCGCGATCGTAACGGAGCCTTTTCGCCCGGCCTCCGCGATGATCACGGCTTCCTTCTCATGGTATTTCGCGTTCAGGATGTTGTGCCCGATGCCGTGCGTAAGGGCCTCCTCGAGCTGCTCCAGGTCGCCCTCTGCGACCTCGAAGATCTTCGCGATCGCATTCATATTGTCCGGCGAGAGCGGGTCAGCATCCAGGTCAAGTTCCTTCAGCAACGGCTTTAGGCGCGAAATGGAGAGCTTATCGAGTACCTCGTTCAGCAGGACGGTGTACTCACGCTTCTTATCCGCAGAGACCGTCTTGGAGGCTTCCATTACGCTGCGCGCGTACTCGGTCATGCAGAGAGTGGCGAGACTGGAAGGGCGCATTCGCGCTGAAACGCGTTCGCTCATCTCGATGGAGCGGGTACCCACCAGCACCGGCTGCTGCTTGCAGTAGATCCGCAGTATCTCCGCAGCGATCCCGCGGAGCTTGTGCTCCTCAGACTTGTAGATAACGTCGGGGTGGTCCAGGCGGAGCACGGGCCGATTCGTCGGAACCTGCACCACGTCGAGCGCATAAATCTTGCGGAACTCGTCCTCTTCAGTCTTGGCGGTGCCCGTCATTCCCGCGAGCTTCGAGTAAAGCCGAAAGTAGTTCTGGAAGGTGATGGTCGCGAGCGTCTGGCTCTCGTTCTTTACCTCCACCTGCTCCTTCGCTTCGATCGCCTGGTGGAGCCCATCGGAGTACCGGCGCCCGAACATCAGTCGGCCCGTATTCTCATCGACGATGATAATCTCGGGTCCCTCGCCGTTATCCTTCACCACGTAGTCGATGTCCTTACGGAATACGCCATGCGCCTTCATGGAGGCGGTCACGTAGTGCATGAACTCTTGGTTATCCGCAATATTATCGACGTTCAGGTGCTTTTCGGTGAATGCGACTCCGGCGTCGGTAATCGTGGCCGTCTTCGCCTTCTCGTCCACGACATAGTGGATATTGGGATTGAGCTTGTCCGCGTTCGGGTTATCTTTGTCGCCCTTCGGATCGTCGACACCGCGTTTCATCTGCGCCACGATGCGATCGATAATTGCGTAGTTATCGGTTGACTGCTCGACCATGCCCGAGATAATCAGCGGGGTACGCGCCTCGTCGATCAGGATCGAGTCGACCTCATCGACGATCGCATAGTGGAGCTCGCGCTGCACCAACTCGTCCTTCGCAAAGGCCATGTTGTCGCGCAGGTAGTCGAACCCGTACTCGTTATTCGTTCCGTAGGTGATATCGCAGCCGTACGCCTCGCTGCGGCTGCAGCGGCGAGCGTTGGAGTACCGGGCGTCGTCGGGCTCGAAATCCGGGTCGTAGATGTACGAGCCGCCCTCATCGCCCGTCTCAGGAGACTGCCCCTGAATGATTCCGACGCTCATGCCAAGAAGATGGTAGATGGGACCGTTCCACACCGCGTCGCGCTTGGAGAGGTAGTCATTTGCCGTTACGAGGTGCGCGCCTTTGCCCAGAAGAGCATTGAGGTAGAGCGACAGGGTAGCGACGAGCGTTTTGCCCTCGCCCGTTCGCATCTCCGCGATCCGGCCATCATGCAGCACCATGCCGCCGATCATCTGCACGTCGTAGTGGCGCAGGCCAATGGTACGCTTGGCAGCCTCGCGGACGAGCGCGAACGCCTCCGGAAGCATCACGTCGAGGATCGGGTCATAAATACGGCGGTCGGCCTCGCGCTTCTTCTGGTCGGTCATTCCCTCCCAGGTCGGCTCGGCTTCGGCTCGCTTTGCTCTATACTCGCTCTGAACGCGCTCCTTCAGCTCGGAGGTCTTCTCCGCAATCTCGGCATCCGACAGCTTCTCAAACTGCGCCTCGCAGACAGAGATTTTCCCGATAACCGATTTGTACCGGGCAATATCGCGGCCGTTACTGTCGAACAACTTGCTGATGAAACCGGGTAGTGCGACCATGTTGTTAAGGGTGTCCTGTGAAAAAAGGGGTGGGCACGAGTTGCCGTGATAGTATACCACTCCTCGATTACGAAAGATGTGGTGAGGAACGTTTCGCCTGCCCGCCACATCGTGGTCTATCGCCCACCCGCGGCATCCTGCGAGAGCTCGTCAGCTCTGCATGACCGCATGCGCCGGCCCCTGCTCTGGAGCCATGGTTGACGGCGTTATCCCTACCGTATACAATAGGATTAACGAACTGCCGACGGAGGCTCCCCATGCATCAGCTCTTCATGCGCCGCCCCAACCTCAACGATCTTCCTGCCCTCCCCCCGCTGGCGGCGGGATACACGCTGCGACTTTTTCGAGAGAGTGATCTCTCGGCGCTGGCGAACGTGATGGCGAAAGCCTTCGAGGACGACACCTGGACTCCTGAGCGCTTCCGCAACACCTTGAGCGAAGCGCCGGATGTGAAAGAAGTACACGTCATCGAGCGATCGGGAGTCCCCGTCGCTACGGCGTCCGCGCAACTGCTTCCCGATAAGTACCCGGGCTCCGGCTACGTTCACTATGTGGCGGTGGCGCCGGAAGAGCAAGGGAAGAATCTCGGCTACGCGGTGACGCTCTCGGTGCTCCACGCCTTTGGGCGGATGGGGTGCAAGGACGCCGTCCTTCAGACCGACGATCCGAGGCTTGCGGCGATCAAGATCTACCAGAGGCTCGGCTTTCAGCCGGAGCACACGCACGAAACGCATATGGCGCGATGGGGTGCAGTTGCCGACCTGCTCTCCGCGATGGGCCTGTGATGCCCCGTGCGTTGAACGGTCGGCCGATCACGGCCGCGCTTGCAGTGACGTTGCTGGCCCTCGGCTCACCAGCACCCGCCGGGCCATCGCTGAAATCGAACGTCGCGCGCCATGCTACTCCAGCCGAAGTCGCGCTGATCATCAACACGCGGAGCGCGGACTCGGTGGCGATCGGTGAAAGCTACGCAGCGCGCAGGCGCATTCCGGCCGCGAATATCTGCCACATTGAGTGCGACCCAACGGAAGAGGTCAGCATGGCAGCGTATAAGGCGGGGATCGAGAAGCCAGTACGGGCCTTCCTCAGTTCGCACAAGGGCAGAATCGACTACATCGTCGTAACGCGTGGCCTTCCGATCCGAACTGCCGAGGGCCCTTCCGGCGGATTCTCAACCGATGGGCTGCTGGTAACCCTCGACTGGCCCCTCCTTGCAACGCGCTCGCCGAACCCCTATTCCGGCCGTCAGGAGGCCTTTTCACACGCGAAATATCGACTCTACCTCGTGTCGCGTCTCACTGGCTATACGCGACAGGACGCCCTCTCGCTGATCGACCACTCCATGCAGGCGACCCCTGCAAATGCCCCCTTCCTGTTTCACACGGGTCCCGGCCACGATGTACCCGGTTACGCGGTGGTGAACATGGGAATGCGCTCTGCCCACAGGGACCTTGTGGCGCGCAATCTGGGCTCGACACTCGACGAGGGCCCACAATTCACGGGAGGCGTCAAGAACCTGATGGGTTACTTCTCCTGGGGCAGCAACGACCCGAATTTCAGTCGCGCGGCGTACAACAGCCTGACGTTCCGCCCCGGCGGTATCGCAGAGTCGGCGGTTTCAACCAGCGCGCGCACCTTTGAAGATAGGAACGCATCGGGCCAGTCGCTGATCGCTGATCTCATTACCCAGGGAGTAACGGGCTGCAAGGGATATGTGTCCGAGCCTTATGCCGATTCGATCGCGCATTCGGACATACTCTTCGACCGATACACCGAGGGCTACAACCTGGCAGAGAGCTTCTACATG
>JBBRJW010000062.1:0-8550 GCA_038218705.1 Chthonomonadales bacterium
ACCTGAAGCTGGCTCAGGACGGAGAGGCGAAAGCGCAGGCCGGCCTCGACCACGCCAGAGAGACCCTTCGGGGGCTGGAGGAGCTGACGAAGGTAGGGGGAGTCTCCCGCTCGGACCTCGATGGCGCGCGCCTTCAGGTACGGTTGGCGCAATCCGACCTCACCGCGGCACAGGCTCAGGTAGCGCGGCAGCAGGTGCGCGACAGCGCCACAGGCCTCACCTTTCGCATGGCGGCCGCAGAGCGCGACCTTGAGCAGGCACGGCTCGTGGAGCGGCAGGCGGCTGAGGGGCTGCGCGCGGCCCGAGCGGGCCGTACGCAGGTGCTTGCGGCGGCCGACAGCGACATTCAGGCGGCGCGAGCCGCCCTCGATCAGGCGCGGGCGGGGGTGGCGGGCGCATCGGTCGCGCGCGGCGAGACGAGGCTGCTCGCGGCGATCGACGGCGTCGTGACGCATCTGGCCGCCCGGGTCGGCGATACCGCACAGCCTGGAGCTCCGCTCCTGACGGTAGTATCCCTGGCGGGTCTTCGCGTCGAGGCGCTCGCCTCCGCGCGTCTGGTGCCCACGCTCACGCCCGGGGAGCCGGCCTCCATCGCCGTCGACACGCTGGCGGGCATCACCTTTCCGGCTGCCGTGCAGGAGATCTCGCGAGTTGCAGAGCCCGACGGCCGCACCTTCCGGGTGCGCTTCCGGCTCCTCCGCTCCGCCGGAATGCGGCCGGGCCAGACTGCGCGCATCACCATCACCACTCACTAGAACACGGGCGGGCGCAGGCTCGCCGCCCTGGAAGCCTTCACGCCCATGTGGCTTACGCGTCTCGCAATTGCTCGTCCGATTCTGATATGGATGGCCCTCGCCGCGATCGCGGTGCTGGGTCTTCAGGCCTACTATCGCCTCCCCGCCGAGCTCAATCCCCGGGTCGATATCCCTACTCTCACCATCACCACGCTCTATCCGGGCGCGGGCCCGTCCGAGATCGAGAGTCAGGTCAGCAAGCCGCTGGAGGATGCCGTCGGAACGGCCCCGGGCGTGCGCGATGTCTATTCGAGCTCGCAGGCGAACGTCTCGATCCTCTCGATCGACTTCCGCGTCGGAACCGATCTCGACTCGGCAGCAGCCGAGGTGCGGAGCCGCGTTGACGCGATGCGCGCGCAGCTCCCGGCCGAGGCGCGCGCGCCAGTGGTCGCCAAGCTCGACATCAACGCGCTGCCGATCCTCTACTTCGGACTCCAGTCGCCATCGCTCAGTCGGCAGCAGCTCCGCGCGCTGGCGGACAACGTCATTCGGCCGCGGCTTGAGCGTCAGCCCGGTGTGGCCGGCGCGCGCGTGATAGGCGGTGAGCAGCGCGAAATAGAGGTTGATGTAAGCGGCCAGAAGCTCTCCGAAGTGGGCGCCACCATTGCCGACGTCGTGAATTCGCTCAAGGCGGCGGGCCGCGACGTGCCGGGCGGAGGCATTACGCACGCAGAGCGGCAGACTGAGGTGCGCCTTGCCGGCGGCTTCGGATCGCTGCAGGCGATCCGCCAGACACAGCTTCTGGCGCCGCAAGTCGCCGCAGCCGGGCCAAATGGCAGCGGCCTTCCCGCGCCTCCCGTTACGATCGCGGATGTCGCCGATGTGACCGACTCGCGCGTTCCGCGGACCGAGATCAACCGGATCGACGGGCGCGAGGGCGTCTCGATCGTCCTCACGAAGGCGTCGGACGCGAACACCGTCGCCGTAGTGGATGAGGTAAACCGGACGCTCGACGAGCTCGCCCCCACGCTGCCTCGCGACCTGAAGCGCGTGGTGCTCCGCGACGACTCCGTGACCGTGCGCGATGCCTTGCAGGATGTCAACGCCAGCCTGGTTCTCGGCGCGCTGCTCGCGATGGTCGTGATCCTCCTCTTCCTGCACAACCTGCGCGGAACACTCATCGTCTCGCTCGCCATCCCGGCCTGTATCGTCGCGACCTTCCTGGTAATGTGGGCGGCGAAGTTCACGCTCAATCAGATGACGCTGCTCGCGCTCTCCCTCTCCGTTGGCATCCTGGTGGACGACTCGATCGTGGTGCTCGAATCGATCACCCGCCACCTCCGATATGGTGAGACCGCCCGGGAAGCCGCCTTCAATGGCCGGACCGAAATCGGCTTCGCCGATATCACCACCACACTGGTCGACGTTGTCGTCTTTGTCCCGATCGCGTTCATGGGCGGAATCGTCGGCGGCTTCTTCCGGCAGTTCGGCCTCACCATCGTTGCCGCCACGCTCTTCTCCCTGGTGGTCTCGTTCACGGTCACCCCGATGCTCGCCGCGCGCTGGTACCGCACCGGCGAGGACCTGGAGGCGCGCACCGGCTTCTTTGCGCCGTTCGAGCGCTTCTACCAGGCGCTCGAGGCCCGTTACCGGCGGATTATCGGCTGGGCGCTCGGCCATCGCGCCGTTGTCCTGGCGGGAGGAGTGACAACCCTCGCCGCAATCTTTGCGCTCTCGTTCTGGAAGCTCGGCTTCGAATTCCTGCCCGGCACAGACCAGGGACAGATCGCCATCAACATCGAGATGCCTCCCGGCGCGAGCCTCGCTGCCACCGATGCCGCGGCGCGCGCCGTGGAGCAGGCGGTTACTTCGGCGCCCGATGTGCTGGCGTCGGTGACCAACGTTGGCCAGATACTGGGAGGCTTCGGGTCGATTCCGCAGCAAGGGAGCCAGTTCGCACAGGTGAATGTACGCCTCCGCGAGAAGCGAGGCATGCTCGATCCGCTCCTCCACCCGGGCCGCGGTGGCGCGGGCCGAACACGCACAGACATCTCGCTGGCCGAACTCATAAAGCGGCGAGTGGCCCCGGTCATCGCAGCCACAGGCGGCAATATCACGGTCTCCTCGGTGCGCTCCGTTGAAGGGCTATCGGTCCCGGTGGATATCGACCTGCGCGGCTCCGACCTGACGGCGCTTGCCGCCTTCGCCGCGCGCGTACGAGACCGGATCGCGGGGATACGCGGCGTGCTCGACCCCACTCTCTCCGCGCGCGGCGGCGCACCGGAGGTACGCGTGCAGATCGACCCGCAGCGGGCAGCCCAATTTGGGATTGCCACAGGGACGGCCGGGGAGATCCTGCGGGATTCGGTGGAGGGCGATAGCGACTCGGTCCTGCGCGAGGGGGGCGAGGAGTTCCCGATTCGCGTTCGGCTCGCGGGAGCCCAGAGGGGCGACCCGCGAAGCGTGCGGCAGGTGGTGGTCGGCAGCAATGGGCAGGGCCAGCCTGTCTCCCTCGGCGATATCTCGGAGATCGCTTTCCGGGCGGGGCCGACAAATATTGAGCGGACCGGCGGCCAGAGGGTGATCTCGGTGACCGCAAATCTGGCCCCCGACACGCCCCTCGGCAACGTGCAGCAGGTGATCAACAGCGAGATCCGGAAGATACCCCATCCAGGTATCGAGGTGAGCTGGGGAGGGGATGCTGCCACCCTGAACGAGAACGCCCCGCTGTTTGCAGGAGCGCTCATTCTGGCGGTGATTCTCGTCTACATGGTGATGGCCTCGCTCTTCAACAGCCTCACCACGCCGCTCGTGATTATGTTCACCCTGCCGATGGCGCTCATTGGCGCGCTGGGGGCGCTTGTCTTGACCGGCGAAACGATGTCGCTTGTGGCGGCAATCGGAATCATCATGCTGGTGGGCCTAATGGGGCGCAACGCGATTCTGCTGCTCGACTATACCAATACGCTTCGTGCACGGGGGAGTGGGCGCTCCGAGGCGATTGCGGAGGCCGGGGCGACTCGCCTTCGCCCGATCTTGATGACAACCACGGCGACCATCGTGGGGATGCTGCCGGTGGCGCTCCGCATCGGTCGGGCCTCGGAGATCCGCGCGCCGATGGCGATCGTGGTGATCGGAGGCCTTCTGGTCTCCACTGCGCTGACGCTGGTGGTGATCCCCGTGCTCTATAGCCTCTTCGACGACTGGTTCGGCACCGGGAGCAGCAGGGCCGCTTGATCTATGGCGGCCATGTCAGCGCTCGCCGCAGATCGATACTGCTGCCCTGCGAGCCCGAGTGTGCGGCCCCTCTGCCGATGGGTCGGCAGAGGGGCAGACAGAATGCCTCAGTAGCGGTAGGTCGCCTCGGCATATCCGTAGAGGGAGTCGCGGCTCGTGTAGGAGCCCGAGATCACGTTCCCGCCATTGGCATACGCAGTGTAGAGCGTAAGGCCAAGATTGCGGGAGGCCTGGTAGTCTATGCTCGCATCGAGCAGCAGCGCGAGGTTGCGGTTTCCACCGCTGGGGCGGCCCTGGTAGCCGAAGGTGCTGTTCTGGAATGCGCCGCCTCCGGCGTACCAGAGGTCGTTCGGGTCCGCAAGCGTCAGAGCGTGCGCATCGGTCCGTATGGTCCAGATCGGCGGCGTGCCGGCGGGGCTGCCCTGCCGTGGAGCGGAGCGGAGGATCGCCTGCACAAAGAGGTCCTGAAGGTTGCTCTCGTTGTAGAAGGGGTAGCGCGCGTAGGGCCGCGGTGTCGGTAGAATCGGGAAGAAGGTGCCGTGCTGGCTGTTGCTGGGGTTGCCATCGCCACTGCCCAGGTAGTAGCCCGCTCGAAGCCACGGGGACCAGGGGCCCTTTCCGAACTGGTAGCCCGCCTCCGCGGCCACTGCGTAGGCACCGTGCGATTGCGCGCCCCAGTCGCCGAACTGGCCTGCAAACCAGAGGAGGCCGTCCGCGCGACCCGAGCCGATATTCCGCGTGCGAAGGTAGTGGCCTCCGAGCGTGGTGATGCGAATCGCGCCCTTATCAGCCGCGCGCGCCAGCGCGGGCCGATTGTCGGTCTTCAACGCGCCCGTGCGGTCGTCCTCGTAATAGATCGCAAAGATCCGCGCCTCGCCTGCTCCGCTCTTGCGAGGCATCGCCCTGGTCAGCGAGAGCGAGGCAACCTTTACATCCGTGAGAGTATCCATCCCATTCAGGTCGAATACTCCGCGGGTTGGAAACGCGCCGAAAAGCGTGATATTCTGGTTCGGCCGGTTCACCGCATACTCCGCACCGTCAAAGCTGCGTCCCACATGCGAGAATCCGAACGGCCCAATTAGCCGCTCTTGGATGCGATTACGCTTTAGCCAGGCGAGCGCGGGATCGGTGGCGGCCAGCTCTGCGCCATCGGAGTACTCGAAGCGGCCAACCCGCAGACTCTGCGCGGGCGTGCCGGTTGGCCGGTATCGGAAGTATGCCTGCTTTACAAAAAGGCTCGCCACTTGAGAACCGCTGGCGGCAAAGTAGCTCGCTCCGTGACCAAGCTGACCCTGTGGAGCTGAAGCGATAGCCTTCGTCGGCAGATTGGCGAGCGTCGGCTGCTCGAGCTCGATGGTGAACTCCTCGCGGGGAGTTCGGTGTACAAGTCCGAATCGGAGCTGCGAACCCACAAACGTGTAAGCGCCATTCGCCTTTGGCGTGGGCCACCAGTTCCAGTCCTCGACCCGGAGGCGCTCGCTCAGCGTAAACTGCCAGGGAGATTGTTTCTGCGCGGGTGCAGCGCCCAACTGGGCCAGGCCCGCACCGGCGGCGGCGGCGGCGAGCTGGATGGCGGGCCGGGCGGTGGCAGCAGCCTGCGCGGCGGCGGACGGGTTATCGGTAACAATGGGGGCGTCTGCGCGCCCTTTCATGGCGAGGCCGCTCAGTCCTATGGCAAAGGCGAGAGCGATGCTGCGCGAATCTCGTGGTCGCATGGGTTTCCCTCCTGCAATCTGAACAAAGTGGACAAGAGCATCCAGAATGACGTCCTGATTATAGCAGACTGGCTTATCGGAAATCAAGAAGCTATTGCACGATCTTATCTTCGGGGCTGTATCAGAAGTCGCATTCGCCGGACAGTCCTGCACTGCCGAATTCTATAGCAGCTCCCCTATCCTCGCAGGCCAAACCGCGGGAAGAGCAGCGCCTTCAGCTCCTCACCTGCATGCTCCGCCGCCTCGCGCGCGCGCTCGCGTCCCAACGGATCCACCACCGGCGGGAAAGGGTCCCGCAGAGTGTCCATGCCGAGCCGCCGGGCGAACTCCGCCGGCAGCGCGTCTGGCAGGTCGATTTCCGCCAATTCCGCGACCGCAAGCGTCCACATCCGGCAGACGTTGTCGAAGTTGTACCCACCGCCGCCAATCGCGACGATCGGGCGGCCGAGCAAGTGTACATCACGGACGGCCTCGAGCCACTCCTGCACGCTTAACTTCAGGTGCGCCAGCGGGTCGGTGGCATGGGCATCCGCGCCCATCTGCAGCACGATCGCCTCGGGGTCGAACGCGCGCACAATTGGCAGCACTGCATCACGCCACGCGGCCAGCCAGATCTCTCCCGTCGTTTCAGGCGCGAAGGGCAGATTGACGCTGAAGCCCTCGCCCTCACCCTCCCCGATCTCGCGAACGAACCCTGTTCCAGGAAAGAGCGTGCGGCCGCTCTCGTGCAGAGAGACCGTCAGGACGGCTGGATCCCGGTAGAAGATCTCCTGTACCCCGTCGCCATGGTGCACATCGATATCGATGTATGCGACCCGCGCGAACCTTGTCCTGAGCCGCTTTATGGCCGCAGCGCAGTCGTTCAACACGCAGAAGCCTGCCGCACGGGCGAAGTGCGCATGGTGGAGGCCGCCGGAGATATTGAACGCCACCTGTCCGCCGCCCGCGCCATCGAGGATCGCCTGGGCAGCGTCAATAGACGCCCCGGTATAGAGCATGGAGGAACTGTAGATCTCGGGGAACACCGGGTTGTCCGGCGTATCGAGCCCGAACCGATGCATGCCGGGAAAGTGCGTCCCGCTCTCGGCGTGCTCTATCGCCTCCAGGTAGTCGTGGCTGTGGATGCCGGCGAGGTCCTGGCGTCGGGCAGGCGCGGGTTCCGCCACTTCAACCCCCGTCGCCAGCACTCCGCAGGCGGACAGCAGGTCGTAGGTCATGCGGAGGCGGCGGGGCTGCATTGGGTGCTGGGGACCCATATCGTAGTGCTGGAACGCATCACTATAGAAGAATAGTGGCCTTGACATATCACCTTCCTGAGAAGTCACCTTTCAAAGTCCTGGAACCAGGTAACCGCTCGCTCCGTCCTATCGCCGAGACTGTGGAAATGGCCGATAGGTTCAAGCAGAGCCATCGAGCTTTTCACCATTGTACACTGCAGGATATCCTGGGTGGCGCCGGAGCTTCTGGAGCGAGGCGATCGTGCGGCCGGGGCCACGAAGCCCTGAACGCCGGCCTCCCCGGGAGCCACGATTAAATCCGGGCGGCGGAATAGAGGAGAAGAAGAAGATGCACCCAATCGTATTTTGGATTATCGTCGGCATCATCGCCGGCGCACTGGCGAAGGCTGTTGTCCCGGGCGAGGGCCCTGGCGGCATTCTCGGCGACCTGATCATCGGTATCCTTGGCGCCCTTGTCGGCGGTTTTGTGGCCGGCGCGCTGGGCCTCGGTGGTAGCGGCTGGATCGCTTCTACCCTCGTGGCGTTTGTCGGGGCGGTGACCCTGCTCTTTGTGCTTCGGGCGGTTACGACCCGCCGCACAACTGTCTAGGGTTGTCTCACTTCGCGAGGCCAGAGTCAACTCTGTAATCGCTGGTGGAAAGTGGTGCGGGTTCCTCTAAGGATTGTCCAGCGGACAGCCGAAGATGAACTCGCACAACTTCATAAAGACAACTCAATAGCGCGACAACCGGATAACGACAACTGAATAGCGACGACAATCCCATAGCGACTAACTGCCGAGCCCTGTCCCATAGGACTGGCAAAGCGTAACAGCATATTGGCATCGCACTCCCCCGAGGAGTGCAGACGCGACCCGGGTATACCCGGGTCGCGTCTCTCTTCATGGGTGCCGCTCCGAGGCTAATCGTAACTTAATAGCGAGTTGATCTCATAGTGCCCGAGGATATTGCGTCCCTCCAGGAAATTGAGCTCGATCAGGAACTCGAAGCCGGCCACCACGCCGCCGAGGCGCTCGACCAGCCTTGCAGCGGCGGCAGCCGTACCGCCGGTGGCGAGCAGATCGTCGATAATGACCACCCGCTGTCCAGGGCGAATGGCATCGGCGTGCACCTCAACCGTGTTGGTACCGTACTCGAGCGCATACTCCTCCTGCACGGTGTCGCATGGCAGCTTCCCGAGCTTCCGCAGCGGCACAAAGCCGACACCGAGCGCAATTGCGACCGGCGCGCCAAAGATGAACCCCCGCGCCTCGATCCCTACCACGGCTTCGACGCGCTGGGCTTTCGCCCACTCTGCCATCACCGCGACGACTTCGCTCAGCGCAGGCCCATCCTGCACCACCGGAGTGATGTCTTTGAACAGAATACCGGGCTTTGGGAAGTCCGGAACGTCGCGCACCAGTACCTCTGCCAGCAACTTAGTCATTACTCTGCCTTCCCGCGCCAGGCTGCACTGTTGGATTTGTCCCAGTTTCGCCACGGCTGACCGTTTCCACTCTCAGATGGCCTCTAGATCGCTCTCAGGCTCGTGCTCGTACCCGTTGAGGCTCGCGGCGTCGAACGGTGGATGCAGCACGCCACGCTCGGTAATGAATGCGGAGACAAGCTCGCCGGGAGTGACATCGAA
>JBBRJW010000063.1:0-8546 GCA_038218705.1 Chthonomonadales bacterium
ATCAGGCAGAGGGCAGCGAATGAATAGTAGAGTTAGGCACCTGCGCGCCACTTGCGGCGCAACGCCCGTGGACCAGCCAGGATTACGGGATGCCTATTGGGAGGTGCCTCGCCGTGCTCTGCACCAATCGAACTCGACACCGCCTCCTCAGAAAACGGACACGATGGAATGGCACGGCCGCGGCTCCCGTGAGATAGCAACCCACCCATCGATTGCGTAAATCCTCACGGGACCATTCCGACCAACGAGGAAGGCGGTCCAATTTGACACGACAACCACCTCACGTATCCCGAAACATTGCCTTGACGATGGGTGTAAGCACATTGTAACTCATAAATGGAGGCGCTATAGTGTTCGATGGAACCGCCCCTAAATTTCATGGCCATGGGGCTGAAGCAGAGCGACTGTCTTCCGTAGACCGCACCGAGCGAGCGTTGCCAGGTACTCCCCGACTTCTCTTGGCGGGTTCACCAACGCCTGTCGATGCAGTTTCACAAGTTGAACAAACTGCTCCGGGTCGGACTGGTAGAGGCTCACGGCAAAGTCGTCGGGATGAGCTGCATGGGTCTTATAAGCGGAAAGCGTCTGCGCCGGGAAGTCGGACAGATTGAACGTCACGATGATCGGGGCATGGGCGGCTATTGCAGCGGCCAGCACATGTCGGTCGTCCGGATCGGGAAGCGACAGGGCGCGGATCAGGGCTTCATAGTCGGTGACCAGGCACTGCCCGCCATATAGATTCATCATCTCCCGCGTGCGAGTCAGTTGCGCCAGCGTCAGGGTAGGGCGGTCTTTCAGCACGTTGCGGATCCACTCCTCGTGGATCGCGTCCGTACACTTCGGCTGATCGAGTTTGACCGCCAGACGCATGAAGAAATCGCGTAGTGGCGCCGGGTACAACACGCAGGCGTCGAGGATCGCATCCTGCATCAGTACATTCCGAGGTTTTGGGCTTCGGCGACTAACTCGTCCAGTCCGCGATGGCGGTGTGCTTCTTCGTCCTCCTTATAGCGCAGCAGGTCGCCAAGCAGCACGCGGCGGCGGGGTCCGACCAGGCGATATGGGATTATGCCTTCTTCCAGAAGTTTTACTACGTAGGGACGTGAGACCTTGAGGAAGTCGGCCGCCTGCCCGGTGGTCACTTCCGTATCGGTAGCGAGCACCACGACGTTCTTCCCGTGGGCTAGCTCCCTGAGCATTTTGGAGAGCAGAGGTAGGGTAACTCGCGGCAACAGCAGTTCGGCCTTCTCGCCATCACGCTGCTCGATACTCATGCGCAGCGTGATCTGCTCCAAGAGCTGGTCGCCTTTTCCCAGCAGATGCTGCATCGCAGCGCTGGAAGCCGCTGCCTGTCGGGCTTCGACCTCTGACAGCGGCGTGTTCATAGGTTGTATTTTGGCTTTCATGATGTGCTCCTCCTTCCATTATACGAAATGAACGAAAGGAACGCAAGGAACAATGTCCACTCTGTTTCGGTTCGTGGCAGATAATGGGGGTGGGAGCGAGAGCAGAGTAGACTCGCGGGGAGCGGACGCCCGAGCCCTTGAGAGCGAGTTGATCTGGAAGAGGCAAGGCGATCAAACAGAGGGCAGCGACAGCATAGATGATGGGATCATGTTGAGAAGCTATTCATACGGACAGGCGACAAGGCGACCAGATGCAGAAGACCAGTAAACAGCATGTCGTTCCGGAGTATTACCTGAGCCGCTTCACTTCAGACGGTCAGAGTATCCATGCCTATGATAAGCTCGAGCGACGGCAGTTTCAGACGAATAACCGGGAGATAGCCCAGCAGAACGGCTTCTACGACGTTCTGACTGAATCTGCTGGCCACGACGGCAATCAGACTGTTGAGCATATTCTGGCCGAATTGGAAAACCGGTACAGTCAAGCTTTGGAAGGCCTTGTGACCGCTATCGGCAGCGGTAAGGACTGGCGCGAATTCAAAGAGGTCCTTGCGTTCTTCATCGTCCTACAGGCGACGCGCGCGCACGAATATCGATCGGCGGTAGATCAGTTGTTCGCTTCCGGGGAGGGTATTGGCGCGGAGGCGGAACGAGATCAAGACGCGGGTTCGCTGTCCGATCCGTCGCATCTCACGCAAACCAGTGCCGAGTTGGCCGCCCTGTGGCATAGGCAACTCGTCGTCAGCCCCGGCCACATCAACAATATGTCTCAGCCTCTGCTGGATCACATCTGGATCGTCGGCGCAAACGATACAGGCCAGCCCCTGTACTCGTCGGACAATCCCGTAATCGCCGCGGCGCACAATGAAGTCCCGCCGATCGATTCTGGAAGGCTGGCTGCCGAGGGTATCGAGATCCAATGGCCCATATCTCCCAAATACATCCTCTTGCTCTATAATGGCCAGCGACGCGCAGAGAGCAAGGCCGACGATGGCCGAGTGGTCCAGATGAATTCCGACGATGTACTCTACTTCAATTGCGTTCAAGTGGCTGGCTGCTGGCGATGCGTCTACGTGAATGACGGCGACTTCAGCATTGCAGACGAGGTCTGCAGCGCTCACCCGGAGATTTGCTCGCCAGACCGCTATCGGCCTAACCGGGGTTAGCAATGAGCAAAACCATCAGAATCGCACCCAGGTTGTTGACCTGCCGCAACGGCGCACACGGAAGTGGCGTATATGCGTAGAACGGTGTGAGCGCGTGAGGCGCACACCTTTTCTAGCACGAGGAGGGCAGTCCAATGACCGAACCCACGAAGGTTCTGATGGTTGTGACCAGTCACGATAGGGTCGATGAGCGGCATCGCACGGGCCTATGGCTTGAAGAGTTTGCCGTGCCTTACCTGGAGTTCACCCGGGCGGGCTACCATGTCACGGTGGCGAGTACGAAAGGCGGCGCGGTCCCAATCGACCCAAGCAGCAAGCCAACGCCCGAACAGCAAGCCGAATGGGCGGAGGCGAGCCGGATACTTCAAAACACCCTGCCGTTGGAACAGGTCAATCCCCCAGAATACGACGCCGTATTTCTGGCCGGTGGGCACGGCACGATGTTCGATTTTCCAGGCAACCAGAAGCTTCAGCGGATCCTCTCCACCTATCAGGACGATGGTAAAATCATCGCCGCAGTCTGTCATGGTCCCGCGGGGTTCGTGCGCGTAAAGCGTGCGGACGGGAAGCCCCTGGTGGAAGGCAGAAAGATCACGGCCTTCACGGATGCGGAAGAGCGCGAGGTGAAGCTGGATCATGCGATGCCATTCCTGCTGGAAAGCGCCCTGCGCGAAGAGGGGGAGACGGTGGCTTCCGGGCCGAACTGGGCCGATCATGTTGTGGAGGATGGCAATCTGATTACAGGCCAGAATCCCCAGTCGAGCAAGAGCACTGCCCAGGCCGTGACACGCGCCATAGGTCGGAGGCGGGGTCGCACAGCCGCCGCTTAGGCTGTGTCCAGACATCCGGGGAACCCCTTCAGACCGTACCCCGGATGTGTAATAGGAATGCTGTGCGACGGGGCGACGGCGTCCTGCACCCGACCGATTCTAGCGATGCCGGCCGGTGGGGGCCGTGCAGGCCCGAGCCTTCAATAGCGGGAGCCAGTCGCGCCTACCCCTCACGCGACATCTTGCGCTTTTCTATCCATTCGGCCGCAGATTCGAGTGCAGTACTCTTTGCTCGGCCGCGCTAAAGACACATTTCCGGCCTGTAGTGTGCTTTGATGGCGTGAAGGACCGCTGGAAAGTTGCCTTCGATGATGTTTTCGTGCGGGATCGTAATGGCCATCACTGATCCTGTATAGATGTAGGTGTGATGTTCGTCCGCTTCGATGTTCTCGATTGCCGCCCAGGCAAATCGTGTTTCCGAAACAGGGGTCTTCTTGGTGAACCCGTTCTCGTCGACCGTTATAATGTGCTCGCAGAATAGGCCCCGGTCTGAGCCGGGGGTTATCGATTTCATGACTCGTTTGCGCCAGAATTCCCGGGACTTCAACACCGACGTCTGGCGAGTGATAAATAGAGCCGTACCGAGCAACGCGTATGCGGGCGGAAACCAAATGCCTAAGCCTGAGGACCATGTTCGGGAGATCAAAACGCCGACAGCCAGCAACAGGAGCGCGACGGTCGCAGTGGATCGGACGCGGTATTCCTGAACCGCTCGGCGGCCGGATACAGTGTGATTGCAGTGAAACAAGTTGAATGCGGTTACATCGTCCATCGTAACGCTGTAGCGGATCATGGGCCGCTCGCCCTGTACCTGGGATGTCACAGTAATCCCTCCTTCTTCTTGCCGGCTTTTCAGTCCACGAGCACTTCGGTTGCGAGAGCTCCGTCGGGCGGCCCTTTTGCGATGTAATCACGCACAATGGTGGCGAGCGACAGCGGCGTCAGACGCTCGTGGGCGTGTTCAAGATCGGCGATCCGCCACCACTGGAATCGGTCGAGGCTCTGCGCTTCCGTCTCATCGGTAATCACGGGATCGAAATGGTCCACATGGATGACATGATACTCCTCATGCTGGCAGACGCGCTTTCCTGCCCAGTTGAACGTGTGCTGCCGCAGCCAGACCACCGGCCCGATCACGAAATCGGTGAGGCCCAGCTCCTCTCGCAGTTCCCGCCGCAAACCGCACTCCGCGGTCTCTCCGTGCTCAAGTCCGCCGCCAGGCGTAATCCAGAACGGCGCGCCGCCATCGGGAGGGGAGATGCGGAGCAGCAGGACCTCCGTGTTGGCGGCGATTATGATTGCCCGAACGGCGCGGCGCTCGATGATGGTTTCATGCATGACGTGGCTCATCCGCGGGCACGGTGGCAATCGGGATCACCCGCGTCACCGACGGTGCGGCCGCTCGCAGGGCCGATAGCAACGCAATCATAAAATGCCAGCGCTTCACGATCAGCGAACGTGTCATCGCCAACTCCACCTCCTATTACCACTTCTCCGTGCAGGGCCTGATTGCGGAACTCTCCCTGGGTGATTTTGACAAAGGGGTTTGGCTCACTTCGATACTCTATTATGGCCCACCATGGAGCAGGCGGCCGAAGGGGCGCTCTTGCACGCCTTTGCTCCATTCTGCCGGACAATACTGTCTGGCTTGGTCGCCGGTAGACTGCACGGCTGAAACCGCTTTGACTCCCCACAGCGAAGCGCCTTGATCTGCTTGCCCTGCCCCCATATTCCCGATCAGGAAGATTTGTTGCGACTTCGGGACTCTACGGGTATTATGTTCCTGATCGGGAACATTGTCGTCGCAATCCAGCGCAAGACAATTGAATGTTACCGAACGGGAATGGAGCGTCAACGCAATGGGATACACGTCAACCGAAGTCGGAAAACTGGTGCGGACCACACGCGCAAGCCTGGGATTGACGCAGCAGAGTCTGGCGCTGGCGGCAGGCACGGGGCTGCGCTTCATCATCGATCTGGAGAGAGGCAAACCGACCTGCCAACTCCAGAAGGCACTCACGGTGCTAGACACGCTGGGAATCCAGACCACGCTCACCCCGCCTCGCGCGGACGCATGCCATGGCACAGAGCAAGGGCAGGTGGGCGAATAGTGGCACGCTCATTAGATGTCTATCTGCTCGGCCAATTTACCGGGTGTCTTATGCAGGACAACCACGGCGACATGGGCTTTCAGTATGCCGAAAGCTGGCTCGCCCAGTCCGGCGCGGCAGCCCTGTCGCAATCCCTGCCGCTGAGGGTCGAGTCGTTTTCACGCCGCGAGTGCCGGGGCTTCTTCGGCGGTATCTTGCCTGAAGGCGAAAACCGTGAGATCATTGCCCGCAATCTGGGCATCAGCGCCCGAAACGATGTGGCGATGCTGGAAGAGATCGGTGGAGAGTGTGCGGGCGCAGTCACCTTTCTTCCTTCAGGTGAATCTCTTCCAGAGCCACGAGGCCAGTATCGTCCTCTGACAGACAGGGAGCTGGCAGACATCCTGAGGAAGCTGCCCCGCCGTCCCTTGCTGGCTGGTGAGGAGCATGTCCGCCTGTCACTGGCGGGAGCGCAGGACAAGCTGGCAGTTCATATCGCCGAGGGGCAGATTTCCGTCCCGTTGGAAGGCGCTCCAAGCACCCACATCCTCAAACCTGCCATCGGCCACTTCGAGGCCATTGCCGTCAACGAACTCTTGTGTATGAGACTGGCGGGAGCTATCGGGCTTGTGGTTCCGCCTGCGGACATCGGGCGCGTCGAAGGGATCGAATACCTCCTGGTCGAACGCTACGACCGCACGACGGGAGCCGCGGGGAATCTGGAGCGGCTCCACCAGGAGGATTTTTGCCAGGCGCTTGGCATCGCTTCTGAAATCAAATACCAGAACGAGGGCGGTCCATCTGCCCAGCAGTGTTTCCAGCTGCTGCGAAGTGCCGCGACCGCTCCTGCGGTTGACATCGTCCGCCTTCTGGATGCGGTCATCTTCAATTTTCTGATCGGCAACTACGACGCGCACGGCAAGAACTTCTCACTGCTCTACAGGGGTAACACCAGACAGACCAGGACGGCATCCCTGGCGCCGCTCTACGATCTGGTCTGTACAGCCTACTATCCCGAGCTATCTCAGAAAATGGCGATGAAGATCGGCAGGGAGTACGACTCCGAAAATGTCGGTCCAGATCACTTTGAGCTTATGGCGAAAGAGGCGGGCTTGAGCCAGCCAATGGTTCGGCGGCGCGTCCCGTCCATCGCTCAAGCCATCAAGTCCAAACTTCCCGCGCTCACACCCGGCCATCCTGTGGGCATGGGCATTGCGGACCTCATCCGCAGCCGCTGTGACCGCACGATAGAGAGCTTCCAGCATCAACCGGGCCGCTGAAAGACATATTCAATCTGCCTGGTTTCAGGTGAACCTCGCATAACCCCAGTCGTCGTCGGGCACCCGAGCGGAAGCCCCGTCCATCTTCTCTTCGCGTACTCCCTGTTCTGCCTGATGCGGCAAGCTCGATCCGGCCAGGTTGCCTGCTTTTCCTAAGCGGCAACCACCCGTCAACAAGCGAGCCAGCTTAACCTGTGCGCGCCGAGAATCGGTCGCGACGGAGGGCGCGAAGTAGCTGCGCCCCGATTAAGCTGGCTCGCCCTGCCCGGATGACCGGCCCTTACGCAGCAGCTCGAAGATCCGACCCAGAAGAGAGACGATCTAGCCCGCTGACGACCTTCTCGCTCGCTCTGCGCATCTCCTTGAGGCTTCGCTCGGCGGTCACGCGGTCGCCTTGCTCCATGGCCTCGACCGCCTCTCGCGCCAGCTCATGCAGGCGGGCATGCGGCGAATCGATGGCCTTGAACTCGGAGAGGTGCCCGAAGTCCACCTTGCCTCGCACCAGGTACCACTTCCCAAAGGCGCAATCCGTATGGGTGACGAGGTCCTTGCGCGCGATGGCGGTCCCGCCCTGCAGCATGGTCTCCACGCGCTCTACCCATTTGACGTGGGCATTCTTGAAGATTTCCATGTTCTGCCTGGAGTTGCCTCTGGAACTGCCTGTATTGAACTTACCAACTTGCTCTTGCAGCAGAGCGGCCATGTTCTTGAGGCCGTCCACCATTCTGGTAACTTCGGCCAGCGTCGCGGTCTGCTCCTCGACCGCGGCCGACACGTTCTAGGCGGACGCCGACACCTCTTCGGAGGCAGCGCTCATCTCCTCCGCCCCTGCGGCGGACTCCTCGCTCACCGCGGCCACCGTTGCGATCGAGTGGGAAACTACGTCGCCGCCCTCGGCCATCTCCTTCACGCGAAGCAGGCCTTCGCGTGCCTCGTTGCGGGATTTTATGGAGATGTCGCGCACCTCTTCGATGCTCTTCTGCACGCGCTCAGAGACATCGACCACAAGCCCCACGCCATGGTGAATGTCGTTAGCGGCCCCTGTCATTTTGCTCAGGGCGGCGCTGGCCTGCTCTGTGCGCTGGCTCCCCACCTCCGCATCGCTCTGGCAGGCGTCCATCGCCTGGACCGCTTCCTGGACACTGGCCTGCGTGGAGGTGATGAGGCTGGCGATCTCCCGCGTTGCCACCGCCGACCGCTCGGCGAGCTTCCGTACTTCGTCGGCGACGACGGCAAAGCCCCTGCCATGCTCGCCCGCTCGCGCTGCTTCAATGGCAGCGTTGAGCGCAAGCAGGTTGGTCTGCTCCGCGATCTGGTCGATCGTCTCTACGATTACCCCGATCTCCTTGCTTCGCTCACCGAGGTCGTGAATTGTTTCGACGGAGTGCGACACCTGTCCCCGCACGGCCCCCATACTCTTGGCGGCTTCGGCGAGCATGGTGACGCTCTCTTTTGTACTTCCGCCTACCAGCTTCAGTGTCTCCGCGAGCTGGTGAGCGGTCGCCCTCATCTCCTCGGTGGCCGTGGCGGCGCTCGTCATCAGCTCCACGGACGTGGCGGCTCCCTGTTCCTGAACCGTGGCATCCGCTTTGACCGTAAGAATTGCGCCCTGCAGCTTATCGGTCGCCTCGGCCGCGTTCTGAGCTGCGGTGGCCTGTTGTTCGCTGCCCTTCGCCATCTCCATACATGTAGTGGCCGACTGATTGGCCGAGTTTGTGACCTCCTGCATGTTGCGGGCGATCTCGCCAGCCGCATCCTGCGTCTGCTTCGCACT
>JBBRJW010000064.1:0-8526 GCA_038218705.1 Chthonomonadales bacterium
CCGACGAGAACAGGATAACCAAGCTGTACCAGGTCTCCAAGCTGCGCGAGCAGACTCAGGTTTTCTGACACACCCTTACCGAACCCGAGACCGGGATCCAGGATGATCCGTTCACACGGTACTCCGGCCGCCGCGGCCAGTCGGGCCCTGTCTTCGAGGTGGGCAATCACTTCCCGCGAAACGTCACCGTACAGCGGCTGTGCCGGCATGCGGGTTGGCAGACCGGGCATATGCATCAGGCAGAGTGCCGCGCCGGCATTGCTGGCGGCAGCGGCCATCTCGGGATCGGCGCGCATCGCGCTGATGTCGTTGATCAGGCACGCGCCCGCGCGAATTGCCTCGCTTGCCACTCGTGCCTTGTATGTGTCGATCGAGAGAAGTGTTGTCGGAAAGCGGTCGGCCAGGGCGGAGATCACCGGCAATACGCGGCGGAGCTCTTCGTCTGGAGCGAGCGGCTCGCCCGACCTGAACGTTGATGGGCGGGTCGATTCTCCACCGATATCAACAATATCTGCGCCCTCCTCAATCATAGTGGCGGCGCGCTGCACCGCTGCATCGATTGAGAGAAAGAGGCCGCCGTCCGAGAAAGAATCGGGGGTTACGTTCAGCACGCCCATGAGGAGCGTCCTGCCAGCCGCGCGCGCTGCCGAGATGAGGGATGCGACGCGCTCGCCAGGGAGCGGTCGGGAGTGGCTATTGGAGGCTCGGTCGATTGGAGTCACGAGGCGTGCGTCCTGGCTGGCCTCGTCGGGCCACATGCCAACATCAGTGGTACTGCATCGGTCGAGCGTCCGTCGTCATGTCCTGCAGCGCTTCGTGGCAGTACTCGAGTAGGAGCTGCGTGCCCATTGGGCTCAGCAGGAAGCCGCGCTCGGTTACGGCTGCGTCGCAGTCCTGGAGCAACTGAGTGCGGAAGACGACGTCTTCGAGAGAGAGTGTGACGATCTGGTTCAACTGGAAGATGTCGAGCGTTTCGAGCGCGTCGCGGGCAGGCGCGCTCCATTCGCCCTCTGGCTCCAATACCACCACGGTCATGAACTCACGCACCGATTCCGCGACGTCTCCCTGATCCTGGCAGAGAAGAGCTTTGTGATACCGGTGCGAAGGGTTTCCAGGCTCAAATTGAATCAGCTGACCGACCGTGCGGATGGCGGCACGCGTGTCGCCAACCTTGGTGTATGCTGATGCAAGCGCCTGAAAGGCGGGAACGTACCGAGGCGCAACGCGTATGGCCGCCTGAGCAGCGGCGATCGCACGGTCAAGAGCGCCGGACTCCATCGCGATCTCGATCTGCTTGTCGTAGGCATCCAGGCGGGCCGGGAGGATAGCGGCGGCCTGCTCGGCGGCTGCCATCGCGGAAGGCCACGCCCTCAGCTGGCGGTAGACTTCTGCAATACGGAGGGAGCACGAGTACCCGTCCGCGCCGGCAGCGATAGCCCGACGGAGTCCTATAATCGCGCGTCCGTACTGCTTCCGCTCGAGCGCACGCTCCGCAGACTCGAGGGTCTGGGTCCAGGGGTGACCGCCCGATAGTGCAGCCGGTTCCAGTCCGGACTGGTTGGCGGGATTGTCGAGAGCCATGATTTCGTACTCCATGTTTCCATTGGCGCCGTTTACCGCTCCTCCATTTCGCGGTATTATAGCATCTTCCTGCTGGCGCGATTTGATCTCTCGACGCTCTCTATAAACAGGCGCTTCCGTTGGCCTGAACGGGCGGCCTGCGTAGCCTACCTGCCACAAAATAATCAATGATACGAGGTTTGCAATGGCCAGAATCAAGTGCCCCTCCTGCGGGGCCATTAACCAGGATGTTACGGAGAAGGATGCCTGCTGGCAGTGCAGCGCCGCGTTAGGCGCTGCGGGGATCACTGCGAAGCCGACTGCCGCCGCTCCGCCTCCGCGCTCGGCCGCGGAGATGCGGCAGGCAGAGCTACCATCCATGATGCGCGAACAGGCGCGAGACTATGTAAAGCAGCCGCAGCGGCCTGCCTTGTCGGCAATGCTGGCGATAGTTCTCCTCATTCTCCTGATTGGCATCCTCGCGGTCTGGTACGTAATGCATCGGTGACTTCGGGGCGGCCTGCACGTGGAGAGCCCTTGAGGGCGGCCGGACACCATTCTCCCTACACCTGGAAAGATCATCGTCGCTCTATGAACGAATCAAACGATTTCCGCGAGCCGCAGGCCGAGGGGACGAAGAGAATCTTACGCATTACCCCGGAGGTGCTGATTGGCCTGAAACGACTCGGGGAGCCACAGCTCCATCCCGATGGCAGGCATATCGCTTTCACGGTGACGGAGGCAGACTTTCACGAGAGCCGCATGGTGAGCCACGTCTGGCTCGCAGTGGCGCCGGAGGCAGAGCCGGATTCTGAGATCGGCGCGGAGGGCGGGGTGGAGGAAGCCAAGGAACCGGACGGCACAGAGCCAGTCGACCCGCGCGACGAAGTGCGGCAGCTCACGTTCTCGCTCGAGGGCGAGCGGGCGCCGACCTGGTCGCCCGACGGGCGGAGCCTCGCGTTCCTCTCCTCCCGATTTGATCCGACGGAGCCGGACCTCGATGACGACGAGCCGGAAGAGCCGGGCGAGCAGCTCTGGCTGATGCCTACCGATGCGGGCGAGGCACGCCGACTGACACGCGGAACGGAGTCGATCCTGGACTACTGCTGGCTGCCTGACAGCTCGGGCCTGGTCTACCTGTCGCAGGAGCCGCGCCCCGGGCCTATCGAGGTTGCCCGCCAGGCGGCGCGGGACCGCCGGAAGAACGATCCTACCGTGGAAATTGAGGAGCGGCGCCGGCGACAGATCTGGTCGATCGATCTCGATCAAGAGAAGCCGCGGCTGCTCTACCGGGGCGACCCCGGCATTGATGAGATCGCCCTGCATCCCTCCGGCGATCGCCTCGCATTCACAACGAACCGTACTGGCGAACCGAACGACTATCACATCGCCGACCTCTACCTCCTCACCATAGCCACCGGCGAAGCGCGCCTCCTCAGCGGCCAGCCGGGCGGCAAATACCGAATGCGCTGGTCGCCCTCCGGGGACCGGCTCGCCTACCTCTCGTGGCTCGACCCGGAGCTCTCCTACTCTCGCGAGTCGCTCTTCGTGCTGCGTATCGACGAGGCCGCTCCGGATGCGCCGGATTCGCCGCAGGAGGCCACAGGCACCGAGAAGCTCGTTGGAGACGGCGCTGCGTGGAGGGGAGGGGTCCTCGACTACGACCGCGACATCCTGGAGTTTGAGTGGTCCCGACACGATGGCGCAATCTATGCGCTCGCGGCAGAGGGCGTCGCGACGCCTCTACTGCGGATCACAGACCGCGTAGAGAGCGTGAGCGTGGGCGGGAGCGCTCACCGGCACGGCCTGCATCTCGATCCTGAGGGGGCAGGAATGGTCTGCGTGGAAGAGGGCGCCGCCCAGCCCGAGGAACTGGCCTTTCGTGACGCAGAGGGCGCTTCAAGTTTTCTGACTCGCCTGAACGAGGAGCTCGCCCGCGACTACCGGATTCCGCGACAGGAGGTGATCTCATGGACGAGCAGCGATGGGCTGGTGATTGAAGGTGTGTTAACACACCCGATCGACGTGGAGTGCAGCGAGAAGGCTCCTCTGGTCGTTCAGGTTCACGGGGGCCCCAAGGGGAGAGCCCAGGCGCGCGTCCTCGGTTACACGCTTCCCCTCGTCTGGGCTTCCGAGGGGTATCGGGTCCTGCAACCGAACTTCCGGGGCAGCGAAGGTTACGGCAACGCGTTCGCCATTGCGAATCGTCGGGATCTGGGAGGAGGCGACTTCGCAGACATCGTGACCGGCGTGGAGCTGTGCATCGAGCGCGGTCTGGCGGACCGAGCTCAAATCGGAATCATGGGTGGATCGTACGGCGGATTCATGACAAACTGGGCGATCGGCCATTCAGACCTGTTTGGGGCGGCGGTCTCCATGTTCGGCATCTTCCACCTGCAGACGGATTACAGTAACTCGGAGCTTTCACGATGGGACAACGACTATCTGGGGGCTTACTACTGGGAGGACGCTGAGATCTATCGCAGGTGTTCGCCCGGGGGAGCCGTCGACCGGATAACGACACCCACGCTCGTCGTCCACGGAGATCAGGACAACAATACGTCATTGAGCAACTCGCGGGAGCTCTTTCAAGCATTGCGTCATCGTGGGGTTCCGACACAGTTCGTGCACTATCCCCGCGAAGGGCATGGCTTGAACGAGCCCAACCACCGGCTGGACGAGACGCACCGGGCTCTCGACTGGATGGACCTCTATCTTCGCGGAGGAGGGCGTCAGCGGACGCGCTTTCGCGCAGGCGAGGCAGTGCCATCCAATGATGGCGAGTGGGAGCTTATGGTGAATCGCGCATCCACGGCGGAGCTCTGTGGTGCGAGGCCCGCTGGCGAGGGCCCGGACAAAATGGCGCACCTGGAGGTTTCGTTCACAATTCGCCAGAGGCCGGGAACACGGCGCGAGCGCTACGACCTTCGGCTCGGCGACGTTCGGCTGGCCAGTGACAGGGACACGGGCGCCGGGGCTGCGCCGGTGGCTGTTCCGCTCGACCTGCCAGGAGGAAAGGTGCTACTCGAGGGCGAGAATCTGCGTCTCCCACAGTGGCCAGATCCCACAACCGGCGAGATTGCATTTCCTGCAGTTGTCCTCTTCGAGGTCCCCTCCGGCCAGGCGGAAGGCTGGCTTCGCGCCGCAGGATTTCCGCCCATTGCCCTCACGTGGAAGTCCGGAAGTGAGAGCGATGCAGGCCGAGATGATGCCAGCGCCAGTAAGTCTTCGCTGCCCGACGGTGGGAGAAGGCGTGCTGGCTTACGGGCACACCTCCGCTACGGTAAGGTGCTCCATTCGAAGCGCTTCTCCTGAAGCTGAGCGATCATTGGCGTGAGGTCGCTGTTGGTCTCCGCGATCTTCAGGCAGCGATCGATGGTCTTGATAGCTGCTTGCGTGTTCCCGATCCGCTGCTGAGCCTGAGCCATATTGAAGTAGGCCGGGCCCATGTTCGGGTCGAGCTGAATGGCGCGGGCAAATGCCTCGATTGCATGCGACATATCTCCCATACGGAAGTACGCATTCCCTAGAAAGTAGGGGGCGCGAGGAAGACCGGGATCGATCTCCTGCGCTCGCCGGATTACCTTGATGGCCTCTGTAAATCGGTTCTGGCTCTGAAGGGCATTTCCGAGATCGACCATCACCACCGCGTTGCGCGGGTCGAGGTCACTCGCCTTGCGGTACTCTGTGATGGCGCTGTCCATATCTTTGCGTGAAACGAAGGCGTAGGCCAATCTCTGGTGAGAGCGCCAATCATTCGGGTAGCGCTGAACGGCTCGCCGCGCCATGCCGAAGTCGCCGGCGTCCAGGTCGCGCCCTTCCATCGCATTGTCCAGTCCCTGACTGGCGTTGCGCACCACAGGGTCATACTCGTAGATATGCTGGTAGAAGTCGAGCGCACGCGCGTAATCCTGCAGGCCAAGGTAGTGGCGTCCCTCTACGGAGGAGTATGCGCAGATGAGCGCGCCCGGCGCGAGCGCTGCACTCCCCACGGTGATGGCGAGCCACGCGAGTACGGTGGCGGCGAGCCGCAGTATACGGCTCCTCGGGATGCGCGGCTGGAAGACCTCGACGGGACTCTCGGTATCCTCGCCTGCTGTGTCCAGAAGCCGAATCTGTTCGCGGGTAGCGGCGTCCAGGAAGGCCCGACGCTCTTGAATCGCTCGCTTAATGGTGCCGACCAGCGAGCTGGCGCCCATCAGCAGGGTAAGAATCGCGAGGGCCGCCCGCCACACGGTGAGGTCCTTCAGCATTTCACGCAATTTGCGTTCTCCTGTGCCAGCTTCCGGGCGGGGCTGGCAAGCTACTCGTCGTCCGTGTCATCCAGGTCATCCGGAATCGCTCTGCCGGGCTTTGGCGCAGACTGCAGCCGAATGCGCTCCGCGCGGCGCCGGGCGCGATCGTGACGGTACGCCCGGGCTTTCGCATCCTTGTAGAGCCGATAGCGTTTGCGCAGATCGGCAAGGACGGGACGCAAGCGACGTGAAACGGCTCGAGCCAGTACGTTCCAGGGAGTACCGGCCTTCGGCATGCGAGCGCCGCAATAGAGACAGTGTGTCTTCCATGCCGGCGTCGGGGAGCCACACTCCGGACAGCAGGGCAGGTTCGATTTTCGCTTCGGTTTGGGGCGGCTCGCTGAAGCGGGTTCCTCGGCTGGCTCATAATCGGCCTCGGCCTCTTCCGGGCTGACGCGAGATTCGTCGGGAGCGGCAACCGGGAAGAACGCCGGCAGGCGAACGACGCTCTCCTCTTCGGCGAGCTGCCTCGCCAGCGCCTCCTCCTCTTCGTCGGCCACATCCACTTCGTCGATAAGGTCCCCCGCCTTTACCGCGCAGAAGAAACAGACCTTCTCGCCCGGCTCGATCGGCCCGTGACACGTTGGGCAAAAGGTCATTCCCTCCGCGATGTCTTCCACCTGGACGAGGCGCGGAGCCTTGGATTTCTTGTCGGCGATGGGCCGATCCATGCTCGAGTGCCATCCGCATGCCCGACACCGGCGTGCGTTCTCGGCAATGGCAGCGAAGCAGATAGGGCAGAGCTCTGCATTCGGATCTGCCGGGGCGGAGCCCTGTCGAGCTTTACGGAACCCTAAGAACGTTCGACGAGTGCCGCAGAAGAGGCAATCGCCGCCAAAATTGAGCGGACGACCACATCCGGGGCACGGCTTTGAGCGTCTGGCTCGCGGGCGCTTCTGCCTCCGCTTACGCGAGATTCGCCCCATTATCTCCAGCGGCACCGCGTACGGCAGCTGCCACCAGAGCGGCATGATATGCGATTCGAAGAGCCGGGTGGATCTGCACTTGTAGCACCAGAGCGCGTTCTCGCGAATCGGAATCCGGCAGGCAGAGCAGAGCTTCATGCGAACGATGCGACCGTCCGCAGCTCGCTTGTGGCCCCGGGTATCGCGCGGTTCGAGGCCGCCGCTCTGCCCGGGATCGGGCGCGGTACGGGGCCGTCGGCGCGAGAAGCGGCCGAGGATCTGCCGAAACTTTTCAATAAGCTTCATGGACGTCATTATACCAGTCTGTTTGAACCAGCGAGCCGCCGTGGGCGAGCGGCCGTCCTGGGCGCTGCAGCGGCTATAATAGTGTGAGTGCCGCCCGGCGACGACGGCCCATCTTGTACAAAGGACAGGCGATTAGATGTCGAGTACCGAAGAGATTCTTGAGCAGCTTACTGCGCTCTCGCATTGGCTGGGCGATCCAACGAGGGACCTGGCCATTCTCGGCGAAGGGAATACCTCCGCCCTCGCAGATGAGGAGACCTTCTTCGTGAAGGCGAGTGGGCAGAGCCTCTCGACGATCCAGCCGGACGGCTTCTGCGCCGTAAGCATACCGAGTGTTATGGAGGCGCTGGATGGGCCCGAGCTTTCGGACGCCGAGGTGAAGGCATCGCTGCTTCACGCAAAAGCCGATGACGACAGCTCCGTTATGCCCTCCGTCGAAACTTTTTTGCATGCCTACCTCCTCACCCTTCCCGGTATCCGCTTCGTTGGCCACACGCACCCTACGGCAGTGAACGCGATCACCTGCTCGATGGGCGGGCGGGACGCTCTGGCCGGCCGCCTCTTTCCGGACGAGATTGTCTGCTGCGGTGTCGCTCCCTGCTGGGTAGAATACACCGACCCGGGAGTCCCGCTTGCGCGACTGTTGCGAACTCGGGTCGAGGAGTACATTGACCGGTACAACGAGCCCCCCAAGGTGATCCTCATGGAGAACCACGGCTTCATAGCCATCGGCAAAACTCCGCGGGATGTCCAGAGCATTACCGCAATGTATGTGAAAACGGCCAGAGTGTTGATCGATACCTACGCTTTCGGTGGACCACACTTCATGACCGAGCAGGCGGTGTCCCGGATCCATTCACGGCCAGATGAGCACTATCGCCAGAAGCAGATCGGGCAGCGCTAGCCCGCACCACAGACACGGGTTCGCTGCGCGGGATCGCGCGGCAGAACCGACCCGGGCCATACGCCCGAAGGGAGAAACTGGATGGATCTCGATACCTACCGGGCGGGCCGCGCCGCGCTGCCCGCTCGCATGCTGCGGTGGCACCTCTACGGCGCGGGCCTGGAGAACCTGGGGCGTAACGGCAAGCCGGAGGAGGTCGCAGTACCGTCGTACGCGCCGAACGAGCTGCTGGTTCGGCAGGATGCCTGCGGACTCTGCTTCTCGGACACGAAGGTGATTGGTCTTGGCAAAGACCATCCTCGCATGACCGGCCGCGATCTGGCTTCCGACCCGGTTACACTCGGGCATGAGGTCTCCTGCACGGTGGTGGGCGTCGGCGACCAGGTGGGTGACCGGTTCCATGTGGGAGAGCGCTACGTAATTCAAGCCGATGTCTTCTACGGGGGAAAATCGATGGCGTACGGCTACGCGATCCCCGGCGGGCTCGCCGAGTACAGCGTGATTCCGCAGGCCGTGATCGATGGTGACGAGGGCTGCTACCTCCTGCCCATCCGCC
>JBBRJW010000065.1:0-8473 GCA_038218705.1 Chthonomonadales bacterium
CCCATCAGGCCGGAGCCGATCTGCGTGGCAAGTCGAATCCGCTGTGCCTCCCCGCCGGCAAGCGTTGCGGCAGCCCGATCGAGTGTGAGGTAGTTAAGGCCTACGTTCAGGAGGAAACCCACGCGTGTTCGCAGCTCCTTCACGATCTGATGGGCAATGAGCGACTGCCGCTCGGTGAGGGCGAGAGACTCGAAGAAATCGCCCACTCTCTGGAGCGAGTAGGAGCAGAGCGTGGAGATGTCGATGCCGCCAACGGTGACCGCCAGACTCTCGGGCTTGAGGCGGCGCCCCCTGCAGGAGGGACAGGGGCGCGCTCTCTGATACTGCTCCAGGTCCTCCTTCACATAGGAGCTCGTGGTCTCATGGTAGTGCCTCTCAAGGAGCCGGCGAACGCCCGGAAAGTCCGTGTCGAACCGCCGCATTCGTCCCCATTTGCTCTGAAACTCAACCGTTACGTTTCCTTTGACCCCGTTCATCAGCCCATCGTACTGCAGTGCAGAGAGCTCCTTGATCGGAGTCTCCATCTTGAAGCCTAGCTTCTTGCAGACCGCTTCGAAGAGCTGGGTGCGATGGTCGGACATAACCTCTTTGCCGGACTTCAGCACGAAGTACCGAACTGCGCCCTGTGCAATCGAGAGCTCCTTGTTGGAGATGATCAGATCCGGGTCGAATTCAATCTTCGTTCCGAGGCCATGGCACTCTGTACATGCGCCGAACGGGGAGTTGAACGAGAAGAGACGGGGCTCGATCTCCTCGAAATTGAACCCGCCCTCCTCCGAGGCATAGGTCTCGCTGAACAGCAGCTCCTGTGCCGAGTAGTCCCCGTGGGGCTGCACTGCCACCACTGCAGAGCCTTTGGCTCGCTTCAGCGCCTGCTCCAGGCCCTCGGCCACGCGCGATCGGCTCAGGTCCGACTTTCGAACCAGGCGGTCGATCACGATCTCGATGGTATGCTGCTTGTACCGCTCCAGGGAGGGCGTCTCTTCGCTCAGATCGACGATCACGCCGTCGACGCGAGCCCGAACAAATCCCTCCTTGAGGATCTCCTCAAACTCCTTCTGGTACTCGCCCTTCCTTCCGCGAACAATTGGGGAGAGTATCGTGAACCGGGAGCCCTCCGGCAGGCCCATGACCCGGTCGACCATCTCTTCGATCGACTGCTTTGAGAGCGGAAGACCGGTTATCGGGTCGTGGGGGACGCCAATGCGCGCATAGAGAAGGCGGAGGTAGTCGTAGATCTCGGTTACGGTGCCGACCGTGGAGCGAGGGTTGCGCGAGGTAGACTTCTGGTCGATCGACACCGCCGGGCTGAGTCCATCGATCCGGTCGACGTCCGGCTTATCGTGTTGACCGAGGAACTGCCGGGCATACGCGGAGAGGCTCTCGACATAGCGCCGCTGCCCCTCGGCATAGAGTGTATCGAACGCCAGGGATGATTTGCCCGAGCCGCTCAGTCCGGTGATCACCACCAGCCGGTCCCGAGGGATATCTATGTCTATATTCTTGAGGTTGTTCTGTCGCGCACCGCGAATCTGAATGAGATCCCGGCTCGGAAGCGACCCCGCCGCGCGAGCAGCCAGTTCCGCCATGCGCTGGTCGTCGACACTCTGCTCCTCGGCGGCTGCCAGAGCCGATTCTCGCTTTCTCGTTCGCGTCTTCACCGTGGTCATTCCGCAGCCTATCCTCCAGAACGTTCGTCGCCATGGCGTCAATAGAAGCCGACAGAATTCTATCACATTTCGCGGCCATAAACCAGTAGACAGGAACTGGACGGGCACTAATGTGAGAGGCGAGGCGGCAGCGCCACGGCGCTTATGCGTCTGGATGTATACGTTCGGGCCGCCCGGATAACGTCATCCCTGCTGACCCGCAGAAACAGACCGGGCAGCGATCTGTCGTAGGCGGCGGTGGCCATGCTTGCCGACCAGGCGAGCGCTTCCGCCCTCTCTGCAGGGAGCTCGCGCTCGATGGTCCACTGCCCGGCTGCCAGTTTTCGGGCCCGGTCCAGCTCCTCCTCGCCAGGAGGCTCGGAGAGCACCGCATCGAGCTGCCCGCCGAGCCGACGGAGCGCTTTGTCCGCAACTGCCGGATCCTGCTCGGAGCGCCGGCTGTTCCAGCCGACGTAGGCGACCAGAGGGCCGCCAGCAAGTGGATCGGAGGCGGTCCCCACGGTATAGCCGAATCCTTCGGACTCCCGAACCCTTCGGAATAGCCGGGATCCGTGGCCGCCGCCAAGAAGCGTTCGGAGCACAACGAAGGCCGGATAGAGCTCCTCCCCGGCCCGCGGCCCCTGAGTGCCGATGAGCGCATAAGCCGCGTCGCCGGCGGCGGGGACGCGCAGGGGTGCATCGGAAGGCTCCTGAGGCGCGGACGGCGGGCTCGCCCGCCCTGGGGCCCGGCGATCGAAATCGAAGAGCATGTTCTCCAGTGCGCTCATTACCGCGAGGCTATCGAAGTGGCCTGCTGCCGCGAAGACGACCCGTGAGGGGAGATACCGCGTTTGAAAGTAGGCCCGGGCGGATTCCGGGTTCACCCGATCCATCGTGGACGGGTCTGGCTCGATCAGGCCCTGGGTCCTCTCTACGAGTGCGTTGTATGCCGAGAGGAATGGCGAAACGGCCCGACGCGCATCGAGCCGCCCGATATCTGCCCGGGCCCGAGCCAGCGCTTCGGGCGTGAAGTCTGCGTTCTTGAGCGCTTCGCAAAGCAAGTAGGCAGCTTCGCGCCAATGGCGAGGGCCGGTAACGCATGTGACGGTGACTGAGTCGGCAGTACGGCGCGTAGTGAGAGAACCCCCGACCTGGCTAACGGAAGCCGAGACATCCTCAAACGACCTGTTCGAGCTTCCGTAGAACAGGGCGTGCGCAACAATTTCGCCGGCCGCCCGGTCGGCCGGAACCAGGTCCGGGCCCGTTTGGACCTGCATGGTAAAGGCAACGAACGAATCGAGCTGATTCGGCTCCAGTGCGAGCCTGACCCCGTTCGGCAGCGTTTCGACACGAAGCCGATCCTCCGCCGGCAAACGGGTGGTCAGTAGGGTGGCGAGCAGAAGCGTCAGGAGCGCGGCGGGAATCTTAAGGCGGACTGATATCGGTTTCAAGGCGTTTCCCCCGGGAACGAGGGTTCCAGCCAGAGCGTAACGGCGTGTCGCAGATCGAGCCAGCCTCTCGCAAATGCAGAGACCTGGGCTGGGGTAACCGCGCGGAGCCGCGCCTCCTGGTCGGGCGGCGCACCCGATATTATGCCGGTACCCAGGCGGAGTGCGAGTCCGCCTGCTCTCTGCGTCTCCAACCTTGCGTCTGCTGCCTCGCGCCCTACAACTGCAGCCATCTCCGACTCCGTCGGAGCGGATGTCTGAAGTCGCTGCAGGGCCTGCCGAAGAGGGCCGTCACCTGCAGCGCCTTCGTTCGTCAGTATAAAGAGGCTCGTGTCGCGGCGCGGGCTGTAGTGCGCTGCACACTCTGTGGCGGCAAAGCGCCCGCCATTTCGTGTTCCCAGCAGCGCCTGCGTAACCTGTGCGACGGCCGCAGCCGGGGAGGACGCTGGCGGCCCGATGAACGCCATGCCAACAGCCCGGCGAGGGCCGGGGTCTGCCAGATGTGACTGCGAGGCGCGGGGCAGTGGAATCGCAACCGCGGTCGCCTGATCGGAAGCCTGCCCGCCGCGCTGCCAGTTTCCGAAGATCGCCGTTGACTCCGACAGTGCCCTGGCGGGCTCGATATCGCCAACTATCACGAGAAGGGCACGCTCCGGCACGTAGCACCGATCGTAGAACCGCTTCATGCCATCGCGAGTGCAGGCCGCAATGGTGGCTGCAGTGCCTGCCGGCGGGTGGCTGTAGGGTAGGGGGGCCAGCGTGAGCGCATAGAGCTGGTCCACTAACCGCGAGGATTGCGTCGCGCGATGCTGGGCGATCTCGTCCAGGATGACAGCTCGCTCCCTCTCCACCTTAGATGCCGGAAGTATTGCATTCCGCACGACGTCGGCAAGAATCTCCAGTGCGGGAGACAGATTGCGGGCGGGCGCCACCGTATAGTAGCGTGCATAGTCTGGCCCGGTCGCCGCATTGAGAATTGCTCCGAGTCGCTCTATATCGGTGTCGACCTGGCCAGCCGGTCGAAGGTGCGTGCCCTTAAAGAGCATGTGCTCCAGAAAGTGCGCGCATCCGAGCTCACCTGGTCCCTCGTCCCGAGCGCCTGCGAGGATCCATAGTTCGAGGGACACAAGGGGAGTCGCATGCGTTTCGCGAAATACAATCTGCAGCCCCTTCGGCAGCACCTGTCGGGACAAGGCGTCGTCGGCGTGTACCGATCGGGCGATCAGCAGAACGAGTACGACGGCAGATAAGTGCAAGGATTTGAGCATGACCCGGCCCCTTTCGGCTGCAAGGAGAGAGATTCCTTCGCGCGGCCGCACCCCGGCGAAGGGCCACGGTCACCTGACGTGTTGTGAAGGCGAAGAATCTGCATGGCTGCTCGATGGGAGATGGATGATGACCGGCACTCGATTCAGTGAAGTGAGAGTCACGGCGGGCATGGCTCGTCTGCTCCTCGCTCTGTTCCTGATAGCTTCCATGCTCATGGCGCTCCCAGCGGGTGCGCAGGGCGAAGCATCGGGGCAGCTCATCAGTGGAGATACCGGCGCATATCACTTTGAATGGAACGGATCCAGCGGACGACTTCTGCGCGCGGCCCTGAATGGCGAGCCCGCCACAAGCCTGCCCGTTACGCTGCTGTACGTACAGCAGGGCCCGAATGGATTCTCGCGATATCTGGCGTGGTTCCTTGCTCGGAGCGAGCGAGGCTTTAACATACTCTGGTGCTACCTGGACCAGCGTGGCGATACTTTCGGGTGCTGGCTCTATCGGTATCCCGTCAACGAGATTACCTATCAACGCTTCCGAGGATCTTATCGATTTTCGCCGGGCACAGCAGCGGGTTCGGAGGCTTCTGCCTTCCAGGTAGCTGCTCCTTCGTCGTATCAGGGGCCCCGTTTTCATTATGCCGCGTGGGACTCAACGGGCGGCCAGCTTTCGCGCCTTGAGCTGCGAGCGCCACAGGCCGATTCTGGGCCCGGCGGACTCGTGAGCACTCCATCGAGCCCGGTGCTCCGCACTCTGACCGCGCTTCACATCGATCCTCTGCACTATATCCGGGCTGGCGACGAGAACGGCTGGCAGGCTGCTGGGTGGGAGGAGCTGCATGCGCTGGCGCGAACCGACGCAGGCGACGCCTACTATCTGGTGCTCTACTCACAGACTACGATCGGATACGCCGTCGATCTGAATCAGGGCAGAGTGTACACTGCGGACTTCGGCGAGCGGGTCCGCTTCGATAGTGCGGCGGTCGATATGCCTGGCACGGCCACAAAGGACCGTGCCCCGGCCATGCAGATTGAGCGGTACCGCGGGCACAGCTTCCCGCTGCGGGCCAGCGTAGCGTACGCCAATCCCTATTCCGACGTTGCGCTCGATGTCGAGTTCGCCAGCCCGGGTGGCGATCGGTCGCTTGTTCCGGGCTACTACACGGGCGATGGCATCTGGATGGTTCGATTTGCGCCGAACAGTCTGGGCACCTGGACCTGGAAGGCTCTCTCAAGCGACCCGAAGCTAAACGGCCTGACAGGTGATTTCGACTGCGTGTCAGGTGAGAGTCAGACGAGCTTTGTTCGCGCCAATCCGTCGTACTCCTATTCCCGGCACTTCGCGCGGGCCGCCAACTCGCCGTTTCTCCCCGAGTTTGCCACCGGGCCGGCCGTACCGGCGACTCACACGCCGGTGGAAGCCGAGGCTGCGTGGGCAGACTATGCGCGACAGATCGACGCGCTTGCGGCCCGAGGCGTTAACCGGCTGGTGGGCGGGTACCTTTTTGATACGGCGTCTGGCGCCGACGGCCCGTTCCTCGACAAGCAACTTACGCAGTTGAATCCGGAGTGGTTCAGGGCGCTCGACCGTCGGGTGGAGTACTGTAACAGCAAGGGCATCGTTCCCGATATCGGCCTGGCGTCGGACGTCTCGGCCTTCCTCGCCGCCCACGACGAGCGTGACGTTCGGCGGGTATGGCTCTACGTGCTGGCGAGGTATGCCGCCTCAGAGGTCGCGTGGAACCTCTTTGGCGCGGGAAGCGCGCCGCTGCCAGATGCGGTCAACCGTATTGCGAGCCTCGGAGAGCTGACACGTCTCTACGATCCCTACCATCATCCGCTCACCACGACGCTCTCCGCTCCCATTGACCGAGCTTCCGTCTCAGCGGGGTTGATGTCGCTGCCGTGGATGAGCGTTATCACGGTGGCTGCCTCCGATGTGAGCGCCATTGGACAGGCGGACGCTCTGAACAAGCCAATTGTGCTTGCGCCTCTCTCTGCGGCAGCTCCGAGTCTCGATGTGGAGCGACGGGCACTCTGGCGGGCGCGCATGCTCGGATACTACTACGTGCCAGATGCTACTGGAGCGGGCCCGGCTGCCATCGCGGACAAGTTCTTCCGTACCACCCGATACTGGCGCTTGAAGCCCGCGACAGAAGCGATCACCGGAGAGAACGACAGTACGGTCGCCCGGCGAAAGCGCGCCGACGTCGACGCGATGCCGCCCATCACTTCGCCCGAGGAGCCGGGCGGAGCCGTCGCTCCGCCCACGCCGGGAGGCGGGAACCCCGCGACGAAAGCAGTGGGGACCGTTCGACTTCTTGCCGATACCGGCCGGGAGTATGTGCTCTACTTCGAGGGAGGCGGCCGTGCAACTCTCGATCTGCTGGAGGCCGCAGGTGATGTCTCCCTGACGTGGCTGAACACTGCTACGGGCGCGACAATCAGCGGCCAGTCCGTAATGGGCGGCGGCTTCTCGTCCTTCCAGGCGCCGGATAATCAGGATTGGGTTCTCAGGCTGGTGCGCAAGTAGCGCTATGCCCCGTACAATGCCTGTAATAACGATATCTATGTTACTATTACCCATAAGTGAACGCCTGCGGTCGTTGATGCAAAGGGGCTCTGCAAAGTCATGAAACCGGCTAACCTGGAAGAAGGATCCCTGCTCAACGACAGATACCGCATTCTGGACGTGATTGGTCAGGGCGGGATGGGCACTGTGTACCGGGCGGAGCACATTCGGCTGGACGCCATTCTGGCCATAAAGGAGATCAAACCCGAGGCAGGGTCGGATGAAGTGGCAGCCCAGGCGCTTGCTCAGTACGAGCAGGAGGCGCGCTTTCTGGTTCGGCTTGACCACCAGAATCTGCCGAAAGTCACCGATGCATTTATAGATAACGAGCGCTTCTACCTGGCTATGGAGTTTATCGAGGGCGTCACCCTCGATGCAAGGCTTCGAGCGCAAGGGGGGCCGCTCCCAATGCCGGAGGTGCTCGAGTGGGCGCTCCAGATCGCCGATGTGCTGGGCTACCTGCATGGTCAGGATCCGCCCATCATCTTTCGCGACCTGAAGCCTGCCAACGTGATGGTCCAGCCCGACGGCCGTATCCGACTGATCGATTTTGGCATTGCCCGCAGGTTTACTCCCGGGGCATCTCAGGATACTTCCCTGCTCGGAAGCGTGGGTTATTCGCCTCCGGAGCAGTTTGGCAAGCACCAGACTGACACCCGGGCCGACATCTATTCATTCGCGGTGACCCTCCATCAGCTTCTTTCGGACGTCGACCCGAGCGTTCAGCCGTTTAAGTTCGCCCCGCTCACCTCCCTGGTTCCAGGCGCACCAGCCTCGCTCTCGCTCTTGCTGCAGGAGTGCCTTGCGATGGATGCGGCTCAGCGCCCGGGCGATATCCATCTTGTTGCCGCACGATTGATTGCCGTTCGCGACGAGCTTGCGGCGGCTCCGCAGGTGGCCGAGCCAGTGAGTCCGAGTCGCCGCATAATCTCCGCTCGTCTCGACGATGCCGAGCGCGGGCGTCGTCGATCCAGCTCCCTCGCGGTGGGGACAGCATGGGCGGGTTCGCATGCGCGCGCGCTGCTCGCTGGGGCATGCGTGATCCTCCTGATAGGTGCGGCCGCCTTTGCGTTCCCGCATGTGTTTCACCGTCAGACTTCGTCCACCGTGCCTCGTATAGTCCATGTCGATCCGCCTCTGACCGACGGGCCCGACGGAGGGGTAGGCAGCGGCGCGCCCGTGGCGGCCGCGCCGGAGACGGCGGCCGCCGAGCCCGGCGTGGTAGCTCCGAGCCCTGTCGATCGCGTCACCGATCTGGGGGTGGTCTCGGCCATTGGCGTGACGCAGACAGACCGGGGACCTGCCCTCAGGATCGCAGCAGCCGGAACGATGCGGCAGGCGCGCGACTCATCGGGGATAATCGCTGCGTTCTTCTACACGGCGGACGGACAGCCACTGCCAGCCCGGAACAGAGATATCTACGCAAACCGCGATGGCCAGCTTTCGATCGCAAGAACCCTTCAGCCGGCGCGCGAGGGGCAGTCCTTCAATGTTTTCCTCGACGTGCCGCTCGCAGAGTTCCCGACGACAGATGCCCCT
>JBBRJW010000066.1:0-8444 GCA_038218705.1 Chthonomonadales bacterium
CAGGCCTTCCATGGCCCGCTCGACACGCTTCGTCAGGTGGCGAAAGGGGAGCCGATCAGCCTCACCTGGTCGGCCTGCGTCGACGGCGTCGACTGCTACTGTGGCTCGGTTCCGTGTGATACAAGCGGTATGCAGGGCTTCTCGCTCCGCGTACTGCCCTCGAATGCGGATGCGACGCTGCCGCAGGAGCTGCCGCTCATAACCTGGGAGTAAGCACACCGGTGCGTCCCGACAGATCGAGAGCCCCTCGTCCGGCAGCCGGACGGGGGGCTCTTGCGCAGCAGGGCCGGTTCAGGGAGTGCCCGGCGCACGGCGGGCTGGTCGAGACACGGCGGCCTTTCCTCCCGCTGGCAGCGCTGCGGCGCTCCGCGCGGGCTGTGGTGGTGCTACGGCCGCAGTGGCGCGCTCCGGCCCAGGGGTACGCGCCGTCCGGCGCTTGAGGTCCATCACGGAGGTGAGGATCACGTAGCGGAGGGGGATCTCCTCGTTCCGAGCGGCTCCCGTCGCCGCTTTCCGCATCTGCGCGCTCACCTCAAGGTGGCGGGCGGCAATGTCGGCCGGAAGAGTCTCCACGTCGACCTCCACGGCTGCCTCTGCCGTATCGCCCTTCCCATAGAGCTTGAAGATTCGCCCGGTCAGGTTCGCATAGTACGGGTAGTAGAGTCCGCTCCGTGTGTCAGAGCGAGTCGCGGCTCGATCCGTCACCCTCACCATGTCTCCTTCTTTCATCGCCGCCTCCTTACCTACAAATATGAGTCACTCTCTGTCCACTATATTAGCAGGTCCGGGCCCGGAAAACAACCCCTCACGAACCGATCTTGCGCAGGAGTGGCGCAGGAGCGGAGCGAATAGGGTAGCCACATAATGCTGCAGGTGGGAGGCGCTGAATGGCGATCGCAGAGAGCGAGATCTGGAGGGACGACTCCGTTCGTGTGGGCGTGTCGCCCGAGGAGCGAGCGTTCTATCAGCGCGAGGGATATCTGAAGTTTGGAAGGATCTTCACCTACAGCGAGATGCTCACGCTCCGAGAGCATGTCGACGAGATGATCGCCGCTCTGCCCGAAGGAAAGCGGCCGGAGGAGATGGATGTCCCGCACTTCGCAGATCCGTGGCTTTTCCGCTACCTCACCCATCCGCGCGTGCTGGATGTGATCGAGGGGCTAATTGGTCCTGACATTGTGCTCTGGTCCAGCCACTTTATCGCGAAGCCAAAGGGAAACGGAAAAGCCGTGCCGTGGCATACCGATGGCGCTTACTGGAACAGGCGCCTTGATCCGATGGATGTCGTCACGCTCTGGCTGGCGGTCGATCCCTCGGTAGTAGAGAACGGATGCATGCGCGTGATTCCGGGGTCCCACCGTACCTATAAGTCCGCAATGGACGCCTACCAGCCAGTCGATTCGGCACGAAACGTCTTCAGCATCCGGCTCGCGCCAGAGCTGGTCGATGAGGAGCGAGCCGTTAATCTCGAGCTGGCGATGGGCGAATGTCACTTTCACGACGCATGGACCATCCATGGCTCTAACCCGAATCTCTCTACTCAACGCCGCTGCGGCTACACCATGCGCTACATGCCGGCAAATGTGGTGCTGGACGCTGGACTGAACGATACCCATAAGGTCTACCTCGTCCGCGGGGAGGACCGCACGGGAGGCCGGACGCACTACGCGCCTGTCCCGGCATTTTGAAGGAGGCCCCCCGGCCAGATAGAGGCGATGTCCGAAAGGTGTCCCGATCGAGTGGAGTGCGTGCCCGCACCGCCTTCTGGATCTGGGTCGCCTTCGTCGGGCTCCTGGCCGATATGGGACCCGTGCAGGAGATTCGTTCGCACTGGGGCCTTCATCGGACGCCTTCCTGGCAGGGCATGTACAGTTGGGAAGCAAATGGGCACGGACCGGTCTGCGACCAGGATACGCGGCTGATCCACGACGGACTCCTGATGGCGCCGCGCTTTCGCGACACCGGCCGCTGGTGGGTAGGGACCTGGGCGGGACAGGTCACGTTCTACCGCCCGATCCCTTCCATGCTCTTCTGGGCCGAGTGGAAGCTATTTGGGGACCACGAGGTGGGATACCTGCTGGCGAGCCCGCTGCTGCATTTCGCCGCCCTGCTGCTATTTGCGAGGATGGCGCTGCTGCTGCTGGAGGGACGCGGGCCGCCCGGGCGCGCCGAGCTCGCCGCGGGCCTGATGACGGGATTGTTCGGAGACGGACTCTGGATACTGCCATCGCGCTGGGCGATTGTGGTGGAGAACGTGGGCGCGTGGAAGAACCAGCCCGACCTGCTCTGCACGCTCTTCTTCTGCGCGGGCCTCTGCTGCTACCTGGTCGCTCGCAGAACGACCGGCATCTCGGGCCAGCGCGGGATAGGCGCCGCGCTTGTGCTCTACCTCGCGGCGTGTTCCAGCAAGGAGATCGGGGTCTTTCTTCCGCTGCTTCTGCCCTGGATCGAGATGGATGCGCTGGGGCGGGTCGCCACCCGGCCTGCTGCGCTCAGGCGACTGGCGGTGCTCCTGGCGGCTCTGCCCCTCTTCCTGCTGTTCCGCTCGGCTGCACTCCACACAGCCACCGGTTTCGTCTACGGCAGCAATCAGTCGTGGACCTATCGACTCGGGCTGGGGGCGTTCGGGCCGCTCTCCGCGCTGCTCCAGTCGGGGGGGAACCTGGCGGCGGCGCTCGGAATCGTGGCGTTCGCGCTGGCGGCTGTTGTGCGGCTAAGACGAGAGGCGGGGAAGCCGTGGAGCCTCGGCCTGGCAATCTTCGCTTGCGTTACCGCGCTCGTTCTCCTCGCGCTCTTTGGAGACATGCAGGTGCAGGGCGGGGTTCAGAATCCGGGGGGACCGCTGGTGCGGGGTTTGACGGACTTGATTCTCTACGGCCAGCAAGCGGTGGCGTTGGGCGGCGCAGCGGTGGCGCTCTTTCTTCTCGGCTTCTGGATGGCGGCTCGCCGCTCCATGTGGATTGTGGGGTTAGGGCTCACCTGGAATCTGGCAGGCCTCGGCCTGACCCTGCTTTCGCCCGGGCCGCTGCACCGCTTCTATCTCGTAGATGGCGGGTACGCGGTGGTGGTCGGGGCGGGCCTCGCCGCGCTTTTCAGTCCGGCCGTGCCCATGGTACGCGCGGATGATGCCGGTGAGCTCGCCCCGATTCCTACGGCTGTATAGGCGGCTCTCAGGGCGACCCTTTGCCTCCGCCTGGCGCGGCCCCGACGTCATCTTCACCCCGGCCAATTCCGCAGGCGGAGGTCAGCCCCGCTCGGGGTGCGGCTAGCCGATCAGCCCCTCGGCCGCGTGGAGGGTGTTGCGGAGCAGGATCGCGATGGTCATCGGGCCGACGCCCCCGGGCACCGGGGTGATGTATCCCGCGACCGCGGACGCTGCCTCGAAGTCAACATCGCCGACGTCGCCCTTTCTGCCCGCCACCCGGTTGTAGCCCGCGTCGATAACGGCCGCGCCTGGCTTCACCATATCGCCCTTTATCAGCTCGGCTCTGCCCACGGCCGCGACCAGGATATCTGCCTCCCGGGTTACCGCGCCGAGGTCGGGCGTTCGGGAGTGGCAGATCGTAACCGTGGCATTGCGGTTGAGCAGCATCATCGCCACCGGCTTCCCAAGAATAATCGAGCGGCCTACCACCACTGCTGACCTTCCTTCAATGGGAATCTGGTACCGGTCCAGGAGCTCGATGATACCGGCTGGCGTGCAGGAGGGGAATGCGGGCTCGGTGTTGATGAGTCCGCCGAGGCTGCTTCGACTGATACCGTCTACATCCTTCGCCGGAGAGACCCGGTCGAGAATGGCTGGCTCGTGCAGATGCTTCGGCACGGGATGCTGAACGAGAATTCCGCTGACGGCCGGGTCGGCATTGAGCCGCTCCACGAGCGCTTCCGCCTCGGCCTGAGTGGCGGTGGCCGGGAGGCGGTGGACCGATGAGCCCATTCCGACCCACCGGCAGGCCTTCTCCTTCATGCCAACATACGTTTCAGAAGCAGGGTCAGCGCCTATCAACACGGCGGCGAGGTGCGGCGTGATATCGCGCTCGGCCGTGAGCCGCTTCACTCCCTCTGCAACTTCGGATCGGATGGCCCGCGCCGTGGCGGTTCCGTCCAGAAGCGTCGCTCGGCCTGTCACTCTCTCACCACTCATAACGTTCCGGGCTCCTCTTCGTCCAACTGGGCATCCTCGACGAGCGGCTCGCTATCGCTCTCGTCGTCGATCTCCTCCAACTCGTCAATCTCGTCGATCTCATCGGCGGCTTCCGATTCAAGAGGATCTTCCGCCACCTCCGCCGTGCCTGTCCCGAGCAATTTGGGTCCAACCTCACCGGCGAGCGCTCCGAGCACACCATTCACGAACCTTCCCGATTCAGCGGTGCTGTACCGCTTTGCGAGCTCGACCGCTTCGTTGATGGAAGCGCTCGTGGGAATGGTGGAGACGAAGAGCAGCTCATACGCCGCCATACGCAGGATATTGCGATCTACTGCAACCTGGCGGTCCAGCTTCCAACCGGACGAGAGCGCGGAGATCGATGAGTCTACCTGGCCGCGGTGAGCTGCTGTTCCGCGCACGAGCCTGTCTGTAAACGCTCCGACCCGCGAAAAGTTGTAGAGCTGCTTGGAGACGACCTGCCCGGTGCGGACCCAGCGCTCCCGATTGGCCTCGTTGAAGGCCTCCCGCTCCGCAAGCAGGTAGGGAACGACGGCGCTCCCTGCTGGCCGCGCCGCATAGATCCGCTTTGCAAAGGCTCGGGCCTCACGCCGGTGGAGGGCCTGCAGCATCGCCGGAATCTCCGTGCGGAGGTCCCAAACGAGCGAGTCGAGACGGGTGCGCTCCTCGGTACTGAGGCGCGCCAACGACTGCGCGAGGTGGTCGTTCCCGCCATCCGGCAAAATCTCCGACAAATCCTGCGGCTGCAGCAGGCGCGGCGGGCTGAGGGAGAGCCCCGGCGCAGCCGTCTTGATCGTCTTCTCCAGAGCAACCTCGATCCAGTAGGGTGCGTCCAGAAGCACTCGCTCCACTGCACCGGCGGCGGACAGCTCCCAGGCAGGCGAGCTCTCTATTAGGAAGGGCGCCATGCGCAGTGTTACGAGGTTCAAAATCATCGCCTCATACGGCGAGCCCGTGGTAGTCCTGGAGCCCAGCTGCACAAACTCGCTCCGAAGCCGGTCCAGCGAGGCGTCCAGCGCTTCCGTAAGCGTGGTCCGGCCTACATCTACCTGATAGAGGACCTTGAGTGCCCACTCTCGCGCAAGCCTTCTCCAACTAACCAAAGTAACTCCTTTGTATCCCGGGGGAATCCCTGGGCTGCCGTCGGCCCGCTGCGAGACGCGACTACCCCTGCGAGCTCCCTCCCGGGCCCCTGATATTCTACCCGCACAACCGTGCATGGCCGCCCCCGGGACTCCCCAATCGCAAGCGGCGGCAGGTATACTTGCGGCAGACTTAGCGTGCTCGGACGTGCTCGAGAGCAGACCTATTTCACCATGGCAACAACTTCGCTTCCGCCTCCAACTGTATCGATTCTCGGGCTGTCCGTTCACAATGTGACGATGGAGCAGGCCCTCGACCGCATCGACGCCTTCGTGAAAGAAGGCGGACCGCACCATGTGGTGACCTCAGACTCCTCCATGCTGGTAATGGCCCAGGAGGACGCGGCACTTCGTGAGATTGTTGCCGGGGCCGAGCTGGTTACGCCAGACAGCTCGGGCGTACTCTGGGCATCTGGCCGTTACGGGGCTCCTCTTGTGGCGAAAGTCTCCGGCGTCGAGATCGTGGAGCGCCTCTGCGCCCGTTCGCCGGAGCGCGGATATCGCCTCTTCTTCCTCGGCGCGGGCCCGGGTGTGGCGGAGCAGGCGGCAGCGAGAATGGCCGATAAATACCCCGGCGCCCGGGTAGTTGGCGCTCGGGACGGCTTCTTCTCGGCCGCAGAGAATGACGACGTGGTGAAGGAGATCGCCGTACTGAACCCGGATATCCTGTGCGTGGCCATGGGCATACCGAAGCAAGAAAAGTGGATTGCCGCCAACCGCAATGCCCTCGGCGCTGCGGTGCTTATCGGCGTGGGCGGAACATTCGATGTTCTCTCTGGCAACGTGCGGCGCGCTCCTGTACTGTTTCAGAAGGCGCGGCTGGAGTGGCTCTGGCGTGTGGCATCGAACCCTCGCAAGATCGGCAAAGTGCTGCTGCTTCCGCGCTTCATGCGGATGGTGCGCGCCGACGCAGGCAGAGCGCGTTGACGACGCCCCTGGCGGAACCCCTATCGCTGGGCATCGTGGGCGTTGCTTCCGCCCGTGCGCGCTATAGTGCGGCGCTGGCAGCGCTTGCCGAGGCGCGGGTTGCCGGGCTTGCGGATGCCGACGCTCGCCAATCGCGAGCGTGGGCGCGCGAGGTGGGCCGGCCGGGGCTCTTCTCATCCGCCGCGCACATGCTGGCTGCTCTCCCCGACCTGGTCGGTGTGGTGGTTGCGCTCCCGCTTCAGGAGCGCGAGATGGCGCTCGAGGCGGCGATCGAAGCAGGCCTGCCCGTGTTGTGCGATCTCCCCTTCACGTGCGACTTCGCAAGCGCAGATGCGCTCCTCCGACGCGCGGAGGCTGCCGGCACTCGAATAACGCCTGCCCTGCCGCGTCGTTTCGATCCCTGGTTCGACTTCATGAGGCAGCTGATTGCCGCGCATGAAGTGGGAGTGATTCGGCACCTCCGCTGTGACTGGAACTTCCCGATTGGCGGGCCATTTGCGGCAGAGAATGGCGATGACCCCGATGGGAGTCGCTGGACCACCCTGTTGCCGGCCCTGCTCGCTCAGATCGCCGACGTGAGCCGCTGGTGGCTGGGCGAGGCGTACTCCGTGAGCGCGGATATCGATTCTGCGCAATATGGCGCGGGAGCGCTCCCGGCCCCACGGGGGGGCGAGGCGCTCGCGAACCTCATTGTCAGCCACGAGACCGCGCAGTCGACCTTTCACTTCTCGCGAGCACGCTCCGTTTTTCCGGCGGAGAGGTATGTTGCGACGGGGGAGAAGGGAGCCCTCGAGCTGGTGGTCTCTGCAGGCGAGCGCGGCAGCTCAGTGCCTCTGCCTCTTGTGCGGCTGCACCGACCCGGGCAGAAGAGTGTGCTCTTGCCAGCGCCAAATCCTCCTCCGATCCCGATAGGCGCATGGCGCTCCACGCGCCTGCTCCAGAGCTTCATCAACAACGATCCCGAGGCGCCCACCGCAACCGAGGGCCGACTGGCGCTGGAGCTCGTGCACGGCGCATACCTCGCATCGCGCGAGGCCCTCAAGGTCTCGCTCCCTCCCCGCCGCACGGCCGACCTGCCGAGCTAGGACCCGCCATGCGTACCTCCCGCCGAATCTGGGCCGCTTTCGTTTTCCTGCTGGGGTTACTCTGGCTGCTCGGAGGCGCCATTGGCTACCTGCATGGCGAGTGGCGAATGCTCCTCCTCATCTTCTGCGGGGTCGTACTGGTCCGACTGGGCGGCAACCTCTGGCGTCCTCCTCCAGACAAGCAGTAGCTTCGGCGCAGGAGATGGGCGGCACGATGGGCAAACTACCCGCGGCAACCATTGGACCTGGTAGAAGGAGCATGCAATGACGGACAGGTTGGGTATCGGAATTCTCTCGTTTGCTCACGGCCATATCGGTACATACGCACATCAGATCAAGGGTTTCGACGACGCGCGCCTGGTGGCGTGCTGGGATGACGATCCGGTGCGTGGGGCTCAGAATGCCACCACATTCTGCATTCCACTTGAGGAGAGCGTCGAAGCGCTTCTCGCGCGGCCGGACATCGACTGCGTCATGGTTGGCTGCGAAACGAACCGGCACGCGGATCTCTGCGTGCAGGCGATGGAGGCCGGGAAAGCTGTTCTGCTGCAGAAGCCGATGGCGACAACTCTTGCCGATTGCGATCGGATGATCGCCACGCAGAAGCGTACCGGAGTCTGGTTCAGCCTCGCGTTCCAGATGCGATGCGACCCTCAGAATATCCGCATGAAGCAGCTGATCGAGGAGGGCGCCATTGGACGCATCGGCGCGATTCGCCGGCGTCACTGCATCCCGGTCCTCTTCAGCAAGCCTTTCATTGAGGGGCCGAGCAAGTGGCACATCAGCAGGGAAGCCAACCGCGGAATGTTTTTTGATGACGCGATTCACGCCATTGATTGGCTCTACTGGACAGTTGGGCGAAAGCCCATCTCCGTGATCGCGGAAGTCGACAATATCCTCACCGATGTCGCCCCGGACGATACGGGGGTAGCGATCTTTCGATTTGACGATGGACTGCTGGGCGAGGTCTTCAATTCGAGCGTAACGTGGGCCGGCGAGAACACGACCGAGATCTACGGGGACCGCGGTGTGATTATCCAGAATCATGGGGACTCGCCCTCGTGCGGCATTAAGCCGCCGCACCCGATCGCCCTGAAACTATTCCAGTCGGAGCGGCCGGAGCTG
>JBBRJW010000067.1:0-8421 GCA_038218705.1 Chthonomonadales bacterium
CTGTTCTGCGCAGCCCTCACTCTGGCTTGCGGCGCGCGTTCGGCCAGCGCCGCGCAGCCGGCCGGCGAGCCTGTGCTCGACCCGCCCACGCTCCGCTGCTTCGGCGTCTACTGGACGGTACGCGAGTCCCCTGCGCGCCCGGCCAGCGTCCAGATGGAGTATCGAAAAGAGGGAGCAACCGGCTGGCGGTTGGGCGCACCGCTCTTCCGCTGCGAATCGGGTCCGTTCAAAGATGAGGGTGGATCGCCGAAGCCGCTGGCCGTAATCCTGCCAGAAGGCGCGCGCCTCTTCGCGGGCTCCCTCCTCTTGCTCGACCCGGATACCGCATACGAGATCCGGCTCACGCTTGGCGGCGATGGGCAGCCGCCGGTGCAGCGCATCCTGCGTGCGCACACGATTGCGGAGCCTACGGCACCCGCGAGCCTCACCGTGCGCCATGTGGTTCCGGGGGAGGGCGGCGGCGCTGGCACAAAGGCGGACCCGTTCCGCGGCCTCTCCGCGGCCGCCTCCGCCGCGGAGCCCGGCACGCTCTTTCTGCTCCATGCCGGCACCTACGTCGGCCCGTTCTTGCCCCGGCACAGCGGCGAGCCCGGCAAGCCGATCGTCTGGAGAGGCGCTGGCGATGGGGAGGCGATCATCGACCTGAAGCGGCCGCTGACCGATCTGCGCGACCACGCGATTGACGCCCGGGACCTCCACGATATCTGGTTCGAGCGACTCTCCGTGCGCAATGCGTACTCCGGTATTTGCTGCGCGCGCTCCGCAAGGTTCGTGATCCGGCGATGCCATTTCACAAACATACTCTGCGGCGTTTTCGGGGTCGATCACAATTCGAGCGCGATGGAGGGCTTCTTCGTATCGGACAATCTGGTGGAGGGAATCATGCCCTGGCCCGCGACCGATCAGCAGTGGCACGACCTGCCGGAGTCGCGCGCGATCTGGCTCACAGGCCGCGGACACGTGATCTGTTACAACCGGATCCATCACACAAAGGATGGGATCGACCTCGATGAGTCTCCGGCGTGCGTTGCGAACGATATCCACAACAACGATGTAAGCGAGGTCTTCGACGACGGCTCGGAGATGGATGGCTCCGATCGGAACTGCCGCAACTTCCTCAACCGCTACACGAATGTTCTCTCCGGCATCTCCTTCCAGCCTGTTCATGGAGGGCCGGTCTACGCGTACCGAAATGTTGTCTACAACATCCGCAACGAGCCGTTCAAGCTCCACAACACCCCTTCCGGCGCAGTAATGCTCCACAACACGACCGTTCGATCGGGCAATCCCCTGCGGGTCTCGACCGCAGACCCATTCAGCAACTGCTACAGCCGCAACAACCTCTTTATCGGAACGGAAGGCCGGGCGTACGACTGCACTCCCCCGACGGCCGACTGCAGCTTCGATTACGATGGATTCGGCGGGTGGTCGGGTGACGTATTCTTCAAGTGGAACGGCGTGAGGTACACCACGCCAGCGGATCTGCGCGCACGGGGCCCGGTGGAGCGGCACGTGCAGGACCTGGGCGCATCGTCGCCCTTCGCCAGCGGAGTGAAGGGGCCGAAGGACGAGAAGACTGTCTTCGACCGGAAGGCGCTCGACCTGCGGCTCAAGCCCGGCGGGCCCGCGGTCGATCGGGGCGAGCCGCTGCCGGGCCTCAATGACGGCTATCGGTGTGGCGCGCCGGACCTCGGCGCGTACGAGTTGGGCGAGCCCCTGCCCTGGTACGGGCCGCGCCCGGAGTAGCCCATTCCCGGCGCGGGACCGCCTTAAAGCGCGCCGATCAGCGAGAAGTAGACCGTCCGCTCAACCGGGAGGCGGCGGTTTGCGTCGCCAAATTGCGGCTGATCTGGCAGCTCGTAGTGCGAGCCGAAGAGGTTCGTGGCGCTAAGGGCGACAGTCCATGGACGCGCTGCCGTACCAACACGATACGCCAGCCGCGCGTCGACGCGCACGTAGGGCCTTATCGGCGCATCCGGATACTGGCCGAAGCGATTGTAGACGCAGGCCCCGACGAAATGCGCGCCGAGGAATCCGTCCCATCGGGGCGAGAAGGTGGCATGCATCCCAATGTTTACCTTGTGCCTGGGGGCAAGTTCCGGCGTCGTGCCGTCGCTGAAGCTAAGGCTTTCGTAGGCGTAGTTCATGACGGCGGAGAGCGTTCCGCTGAGCCTTAGCTCACTCTCCATCTCCAGACCGTAAGAGCTCGCGCTGCCGAGGTTGCTGCGGGCAATGACCGTTGGTGTATAGGGCGGCGCGGGCGGCGGGGCGAAAGCGATCGGACGGAAGCCGATCAACTGGCTCAAGCTGCTATAGAAGAGGCTGATGCCGTAAAAGCCCCGCTTCACATCCTTGCGCCAGCCGGCCTCGAAGCTGGCAAGCTGTTCCGGCTGCAGATTGGCGGCGCCTTGCAGTGTGAGAGATGCGCCGGGACTTAGAGGGACACTCTGTTTCCAGAACTGGTCCAGGAGGGTAGGAGCTCGGAACGCAGAGCCGTAGGAGGCCCTGAGAGTCTGCCGGCCGGGGAGATGGTGCAGCAGCGTAACGCGCGGTGATATATTCACGCCGTAAACGGAGTGATTGTCGAGGCGCAGCCCCGTGAAAAGCGTGGTGGTCCGGGCGAGACGGATCTCATCCTGCGCGTACAGTCCCTCCTCTGTCTCCGGATGATCGCCGGTAATGGTGGTTGACTGGGTGGTGGTGGACCTGTAACTGATCCCGTAGACGATGCTGTGCCCCCTGGCGAACTGCCGCTGCTGCTGCATCTCGATATCGAGATCCTGCTCCCGGTCGTAGGAGAGCGGGTCATTCTGGGCATAAGTGCGGTACGAGAGCCGTGCGAGCAGCGGGTTCTTGACGCGCTCCTCCTAGTACGTCAGCGAAGTTTCGTTGTTGTGAACGTGGCGGTCGTTGGCTGCAGCACCGCCAATCATGTCTATGCGTCCCTCGGTGTGCGCTTCGGAGAAGACGAGGGAGCCTCGCCGCGTCCGCTTCTGAGCATCGAGCGTCAGAATGGAGACGCCGTAACTGTCATGCGGCAGGCCCGCCTGCCGCCCGCTGAAGCCGTCCGTATGATTGTAGGCGCTTCCCACCGAGAACGACCAGCCTCGCGGATCGCCGACCGTGGCCTGCGCCTCTAGCAGCTGGGTGTTGTGTTCGCCAAGAAGCGCGCGCCCGGTTGTCGTGACCGGCCCGGCCGCCATCTCCGCGGGGGTCTTGAGGATGACGTTTATGACGCCGTTGACCGCATTCGCGCCGTAGAGAGCCGAGCCCGAGCCGCGCACGATTTCGATGCGCTTGATGCGAGCAAGAAGCAGAGGATTAGTGTTCCAGAATACGCCGCCGAAGTAGTCCTGATAGATCGAGCGGCCGTCGACCATGACGAGCAGCTTGTTGGCGTACTCTTCGTTAAAGCCGCGGATCGAAACACTTCCGAACGATCGGCTGCTCTCCGAAACGTCCACGCCGGGCGCATAGCGCAGAATGTCGAGGAGGGTGGTCGCCCCGCTCGCCTCGATCTGCTCGGCCGTCACTACGGTGACGGCGGCGGGCGCATCACTCGCCCTCTGCGTCTTCCTGGACGCGGTTACAACCACCGGATCGGACAGCAGAAGCTCAGCGCCCTCCGATGTGTTCCGCGTCTGCCCGCCAGCCGCGACACTCCCGGCCGCCAGGGTCAGCCATCCCGCCAGCACCGCGCACCGGTAACCACTCACTCTCATGACCATGCCCCCTGAACATGCGCCTGAAGAAGCCAGGGCGCTTCCAGCATTATTGGCAGGTTTTGCCACTGGGATCAGTTGGGTAGGAGGAGCGAATCAATACGTGCGGTAAAGCCCCGCGATGGGCTCCTGTCTGGCCTATCGCGGGGCTGCCGCTGCGTCGGCTCCGGGAGTGGGGGCCGCTCCCGGGGGGGAAAGCCCTTCAGTGGGCGGAGGCTTGCTGGCAAGCGCGCATGTGGCCCCTGGCCTCCGCGGCGACGGTGCAGCACTGCTCCAGCGTGTAGTCCTTTGCGCCGATCACCTCCAGATCGACCGGCCCTGCATATCCATGCTCGCTCAACACCCGGATGTACCCGAGCAGGTCGATGTCCCCGCGTCCGTTGGCCTGGTCCTCGGGCTTGCCGGGACTCTGCTGGCGGCCTTTGCAGTCCCGAATATGGACATGCTTCACGCGCGAGATGACCGCGGCGATCGCCTCCACCGGGTTCTCGTTGGCGCGCCAGATATGCGAGGGGTCCATATCGATCCCGAACGCCGGAGAGCTGATTGCCGCCATCGCGCGGAGCGTGGTCGGGGTGTTGTAGATAGACGCGCCCACGTGCGCCTTGACGCAGAGCGTGACCCCGTAGTGACCGGCTCGATCGGCGAGCTTCCCGAGCGAATCGATGGACTGCTGAAGCGTCGATTCGTCTTCGCTCTTGCCGCCGGGTCCACAGTTCACGATCGGAATACCGATCTCGGCGGCGGCCTGCAACGCGGACTCCATGCGCTGTGGGTCCTGCGATGGCTGCTCCATCGCAAGCAGCTCCAGCTCGTACTCCGAGGCCCAGCGCTTCACATCCGGCGCAAGCTCGCGCCAGCGGCTCAGGTCGAGCCAGGTGCCCATTCCCTCGATGGCGGAGATCTCGATCCCATCGTAGCCTGCCATCTTCAGGCATCTGAAGGCCGTTTCAAGGCTATGTCCTCCGAAGAGGACGGAGTTGGCTCCAATTCTCATATCCGCAATTGCTCCTTTATCTGGTTCCTTCACGGCACGCTGCCGGCGCAGCCCTGTCAGGCGCTCGTCTCGAGCTGTCCGGCTGTCACAACACAGGCAGGCTGTTCGCCACTGAGAAACGCCTCGGCGTCCTCCACAGCCTGCCTGCCGAGATTAAAAGTCGCGGGCCCCGCAATGTGCGACGTGAGCACGACATTGCCGAGGCGGCGCAGCGGACTGTCGACGGGAGCCGGTTCAGGCTCCGTCACGTCGAGGAAGGCGAAGAGTCGCCCTCGCTCCAGCTCGGCAGTCAGCGCCGCCTGGTCGATGCACGCTCCTCGCGAGCTGTTGATGAAGATCGTATCCGGCCGCATTGCCGCGAATTCCGCCGCGCCCAGCAGGCCGCGGCAGGCGGGTATATCGGGGGTATGCAGAGTCACCACATCGCTGGCCGCGCAGAGAGCCAGTAGGTCCGGCTCGATGGTCGCGTTGAGCTCTACCGCGGCCGCAGGCGTGAGCGTCGGATCGTATACCAGAGTGCGACACCGGAACGGCTGCAGGAGCCGCACCACTCTGCGGCCCACCTCGGAAGCGCCCACGACGCCGACCGTTGCGCCGAAGAGAACCCGCAGGCCCTGCGGATTCGGTGCCGCTCGGTTCCGATTGGCCGCCGCATTGGGAAACACCCCGCGCAGCCCGAGAATGATCTCTGCGAGCACCATCTCGGCAACGCAGTCGGCGATCGCCGTCTTGCAGGAGGCGATGGTGAGCTCCCTGCCCTCGAGGTGCGGCCCGAACATGTGCTTTACGGTGCCGGCAGCGTGGATCCAGCAGCGCAGCTCCGGCAGGCCGTCGAGCAGCTCGGCAGATGGGTAGGGCGACCCCCACGAACCGATGCCGATGCTGCAGCCGGCGAGCAGGGCGCGGGCCGCGTCCACCGTGAGCGGCCGCTCTGCGTCTGCCCAGGCTACGCTGCCCGCGCGCTCGAGTCGGGTCTGGTCCTCGGCGGAGAAGAGTTGGTTGCGGAGTGGAGTATGGATCACCACGCCGATTCGAGCAGATGGCATCAGGCAGCTCCCGCGCGAGAGTGGAGCTCTGAGGAGCCCTCCCTTACCTTCCTCCCGTCCCGTGCAATCTCCTGCGAGCGTGTATAATGTGTGGGAATTGGAGTGCAGATCCGCCCGCCGTCGGGACGGAGAGAGCGAGACCATGGACGCGCATTCTCAACACGTCTTAGAGTTTTCCAGGGTTCTGGCGCTGCTGGCAGAGCATACGTCCAACGGAATAGGACGGGAGTTCGCGAGACAGCTCGAACCACTCCCCTATCCGGAGACAGTTGTGCGCCGCCTGCAGGAGACCCGCGAGGCCCGGCTTCTCCGGGACCACGAGAGCGGGCTGCCGCTGGGAGGCATCCACGACATCCGCGACACGAGCGAGCGGGCGCGCATCGAGACTCGCCTTGCGCCCCGGGAACTCCTGGAGCTGATGCACACCGCAGGAGCCGCGCGACGCCTGCGGTTGTTTCTGCTGCACCGGCGCGAAAAGTGCCCGCTGCTTGCGGAGATGGCCACCAACCTGCCGGTTCTGCAGCTCCTCGAGACGCGGATCGAAACGAGTATCAGTGAGGCGGCCGAGGTGCGGGACAGCGCCTCGCAGGAGCTCGGAAGACTCCGCTCCCAGATCAAGATCTCAGCCGGACGCCTGAATGATCGACTGCAGGGCATCCTTGGGGGTGAGCGCTACAAGACCTTCATTCAGGAGTTCGTCGTAACGGTTCGCGAAGGCCGATACTGTATTCCCGTGAAGGCGGAGTTCGCCCGGGCCTTTGGCGGAATTGTACACGACTCGAGCCAGTCCGGGGCGACTGTCTTTATTGAGCCGGCGGCGACTCTGGAGCTGGGCAATGAGCTGAAACAGACGGTGGTGAAGGAGGCGCAGGAGGTCGACCGGATCCTGCGTGATCTGAGCGCGCTCGCGGGCAGCTTCTACGGCGAGCTGCAGCAGATGATCTCCATCCTGGGCCACATGGACGTCATCAATGCGAAAGCCGCTCTCGCAGAGATGATGGGGGCCTCCGAGCCGAAGCTCAACCGCAAGGGCGTCGTGAAGCTCTACGATGCACGGCATCCGCTGCTTCCCGGGCACATCGTCCCGATCGATATCGAGCTTGGCGATCGCTTTGCCACCCTGCTCATTACGGGCCCCAACACAGGCGGAAAGACCGTTACGCTCAAGACGGTCGGGCTGCTGACGCTAATGACCATGGCTGGCCTCCAGATTCCGGCCTCGGCCGACAGCGAGATCGCGCTCTTCGACCAGGTGTTCGCCGACATCGGCGATGAACAGGATATCCAGCAGTCCCTCTCCACCTTCAGCGCGCACCTGAAGAACATCGTCTCCATCGTGGAGCAGATCGGCCCCAACGCGCTCGTGCTGATGGACGAAGTCGGGGCCGGCACGGATCCTGCCGAGGGAGCCGCGCTGGCCAAAGCCCTCTTCGACTACCTTCTCGATCTGAACGCCCGCGTGATCGCTACCACGCACTACGGAGAGCTGAAGGAGTATGCCTACGCCCGTGAAGGGGTCGAGAACGCCAGCGTGGAGTTCAATCGGGAGTCGCTCTCGCCCACCTACCGGATTCTGCTGGGCGTGCCGGGCTCCTCTAACGCCTTCTACATCGCTTCGCGCATTGGACTTCGGCAGGAGATCGTGGACCACGCCCGCTCCTTCCTCTCCAGCCGCGAGATCGAGACCGGCGAGCTGCTTCAGCAGATCGAGAAGAGTCGGCGGATCGCCACCGAGGCGGAGCGCGAGGCTCTGCGCGCACGCGAATCGGCCGTGAAGGCGGAGCGCGAGTATCAGGCGCGGGTCCGGCAGATTGCCGAGGCGCAGCGCACCGTGCGGCAGCAGGCGCAGGAGGAGGCCCGCGAGATCCTGCGCCGCGCCTCCGACAAGGCCGAGAACATCCTGAAGGATCTCTCCCGCCTGAACAAGGGCGCGCGTAAGAGCGTGGGGGTTCGGCAGAAGTTCAATGCGCTCCGCACAGAGACCTATGCATCGCTGGAAGAGCCGGAGGAGCTGCCGCGCGAAGAGGTCGCGCCCGTCGATCCCAACCACCGGTATCGCTCCGGCGACCGGGTGCGCATCCTATCGCTGAACCTGGATGGGCAGCTTCTGGAGGAGCCGCGGGACGGCTCGGTGGGCGTTCAGGTCGGCGCAATGCGCATGACGCTTCCGCTCGAGCAGCTCCGGCCCCTGCTCAAGGCCGAGGCGCGCGAGGCCGAGAAGCGGACCGAGCGCAAAGGCGGAGCGACCTCGGGCGCGAGCGAGATCGCCATGCAGAAGGCGATGCACATTGCGCCCGAGCTGATGCTGCGCGGAATGAGGGTGGAGGAGGCGCTTCCCCTGCTGGACAAATATCTCGACGACGCCTTTGCCGCAGGAATCGGCCAGGCCCGCATCGTTCATGGCAAGGGCACAGGCGCACTGCGGCGCGCGGTCTGGGAGTTCTTGCAGGGCCACGCTGCCATTGCATCTTTTCGCGCCGGCGAAGATGGCGAAGGGGGCGAAGGGGCCACCGCGATTACGTTCAAGAGCTGATGCCCTCGGCTTCTGAGCGCCGCGGTGTCGCCGCGCTCGGACTGGCTCCGAGCGGGTGTTGGCCTGGTCGGAACGAGGTGAGCAAGAGTTGAGGGGAGAGCAGCCCAGTGGGCCGCTCTCCCC
>JBBRJW010000068.1:0-8404 GCA_038218705.1 Chthonomonadales bacterium
TCCGTAATATAGGTGAGCACAGTTCGGTCGGTGGGCGGATTCTTGTACTTCAGCTGTGCGACGATCGTCTGCGCAGCGTTCTCGCAGCCCACGCCGAGCTTATGCGTCCAGTCCGGCGTGTAGTGGAGCTCATAGACGCCTTTAACGGGATTGCCATTGATATCGATCTGCGGGCCGATATCCACGCTGTCCTGCTTATAGAAGTACTTTGGCTGGCCCGCGTATGCGGCGGAGGGCAGATCTGGATCGCCAATGGTCGGGCACGCCCCGGAGCCGGTCTGGCCCCACGTCACCACGCTGCCGCCGAGACCGTTGGGCGATCCTGCCGGCCATATCGCAGTAGTAATGGCCGTCTTATCGCGCTCAAGATTATCGGGCGAGGTAAAGGCGTTGAAGTCCTTCACCTGCTCCGGGTAGAGGAAGCCGCGGTTCTGGCCCTGGTTTGCGCTGCCCGTGAACGTCGTGAATAAGTTGAGCGCGCGGTTCATGGGCTGCACCGTTCCGCTTCCGCTGTAGACGTTCCCACTGGTATCGTTGGCGTATCCGAAGAGGCTCGGCGGGAACCGCCCCTCATCCTCCTGATAGAGCCGCGCCCCCACGTAGATCGCGTGGAGGTTGCTGAGCGAGCTGCTCTGGCGTGCCTGTTCCCGGGCTGCCGCAAAGGCCGGGAAGAGAATGGCGGCCAGTATCGAGATAATGGCGATTACGGTCAGCAGCTCAACGAGCGTGAAGCCCTGTCGCCAGGGGGATCGGTTGGAGGAGCGAGTTTTCATGAAACGATATCTCCAGATCGGCCGAGGCCGCCTCGCCGGATAAGGTGCGAGCGGCCGGCGCAAGCCGATAGCTTCGGGCAGGCGACTAGAACTTGAAATTCAGCGGGCCCTTCTGCATGAAGGCCGCCGCGTTGGTCACTTTGGCAGTTCCCGAGAGCATGAGCACCGGCATCACGTCGGTATGCGCGACGGCCGGGTGGTGGCTGCACCAGGTAATAACCGTCTCGCCAGCCGGCGGGTCCGGGTACTTGAGCTGATTAGGATAGTCTCCGGGGCCTGTGGCGCCGGTCCAGTCTCGGGTGTAGTGCAGATCATAACCGCCGATGGGGCTTCCGCTCCCGTTGAGCCTGGGACCGATGTCGAAGCTATCATACTTATAGTAGTATGAGGCCGTCGAACCGCTCACGTTCGGGACGGCGGGAAAGCTAACGGTGGTAACCGCGCTCGTGTCGGTTACAAGGTTGTCCGGGCAGGAGTATGCAGACTTGTCCTTAATGTACTTGCCCAGTTTCAGTGGCGCGCGCATAAGCTGGCCCATGTCGACCGCATTGCCCGCGCCGGTATAGGGCGTTCCGCCCGCAGCCTCGGCGATACCGGCAAGCGACGAAGGGTACTTATGATTGTCCTCGTAGTAGAGGCTTACAGCATGGGAGACTGCAACCATATTCCCCATACAGGTAGCCTGTCGCGCCTTCTCGCGGGCGCTGTTAAACGCGGGAAAGAGCAGCGCCGCCAGGATTGCTATGATGGCAATTACTGTCAGCAGCTCGATGAGCGTGAAGGCACGTTGGGCGCGTCCGCTTCGTTTCATGGGATCATTCCTCGTTGAGTCTCCTCCCGGATCGGGCCGCCGTATCGTATTCCCTTTGACGACGGCATGGAGGGACCTGTTCCTTTTGATCGTCAGCCGCCCGCGATCGGTTTGGGCAGCGCCCAGGTGAGATAGAGAGTCGTCAGCCAGTCTCCTCCGAAGAGGGTTGCCAGAAATCCGATCACAAGAAACGGGCCGAATGGAATGGCCGTGGGGGCGGCTTCCCACACTTCCTGCTCAGGCGCGGTTGGCGCGGGCCGGTGGATAATGTCGCGGAGATATTCTAACGCATCGCCCAGAAGTAAGCAATAGCCTATGGCCCCTAATTCCGCCTGGAGGGTCGAATTATCCTCGTCTGGCATCTCGCTCTCCGGAAGCTCGGCCGTTACCGAGCTCTCAGCGGGCTCGCGCCTTCGCCGCATGGCGATCATGAGTGGTCCCACCACGATCCCGGAGAGGCAGGCGAGCAGCACCCAGATCGGAAACAGGCGGATCAGGGCCGCGCCGGGAGGCGTGAACGATACGAGCATCGCGCCCATGGCGCGCGCCAGAAGCACGTCGCCCAGGCCCATGGCCTCCTGCCGTTTCCAGAGCCAGCCCACCACCCGGACGGCCCCGAAGAGCAGCACGCCGACGATTGCGCCGGCGATGGAGCGGGGCAGCCATCCGCCCAGGAGCTCGTGGCCGGCCTCATGGAGAGCAGCGCCATATATATCCCGCCCGACTGCCACCAGGAGCGCGAAGAGATTAAGCGAGTCCGGGATCGTAAAGGTCGCCAGGTCGATAAAGTAGATCGGTATCAGGGCGGCAGCGAAGAGCATGGCGGCCACGGCGTTCGCGGAATCCGTTTGAAAACGGAGAAAGAGCGCAACAAAGACCGCCCCTGTCAGCAGCTCAATGTTGAAGTATCGCCACGAGATTGGCTGGTGGCAGTATCGACACCGCCTTCCCAGCGCCAGGAAGCTGAGCAGTGGAATGAGATCGAGCGCACGGAGGCGCGTTTCACACCGGGGGCAGAAGGACCACTGCGGCTCGGAGACCGACTTGCCAAGGGGCAGACGCCAAACAACGACATTCAGGAAGCTCCCGATTGAGATTCCGAAACCGAATGAGACGGCGCACCAGAAGAGGATCGGTACGGGCATAGAGAGGGTTCAATTTCGCGGGCAGGCCCGTCGGATCGCAGCGCGTTCCGACGGGCCGCCTGTTTGTGCGTATCGGGAGCGGAGCTACTTGTCGTCGCTGCCACCCGAAAGGTTAGTGATCACCTGGAGCAGCGGGGCGAACATCGCGATAACGATGAAGCCGACGCAGACACCGAGAAAGACGATCATGATGGGCTCGATGGCGGAGGTGAGCGACTGCAGGCTCGCTTCCACCTCGCCCTCATAGAACTCGGCGATCTTGGTGAGCATCTGATCGAGTGCGCCCGATTCCTCGCCGATCGAGATCATGTGAACGACCATTGGCGGGAACATTCGGCTCTTCTCGAGCGGCTCGTTGATGCGGTCTCCCTCACGGATGCGGGCTCGGGCGTTCATGATGGCTTCGGCGATGATCTCGTTGCCTACCGTTCCGGCCACGGTCTCCAGCGCCTGCAGGATCGGTACACCAGATACCAGTAGAGTGGAGAGCGTTCGCGAGAAGCGCGCCAGCGCGATCTTATGGCCCAGCTTGCCGAACACGGGAACCTTCAGCTTCAGGCGATCGATGACGCGACGCCCCACTTTCGTGGTGCCGAAGTACTTCACTGCAAACCAGAGCGAGAGTACGATGAGCAACCCTACCCACCACTTCGACTTGAGGAAGTCGGAGAAGTCGACGAGCACTTGCGTCATCCACGGCAGCTCCTTTACGCCGAGGTCGCGGAAGAGCTCCACGAACCGCGGAACGATGAAGGTGCAGAGGCCGAGGACGATGACGACCGCGACGATAAGGACGATGACCGGGTAGGTGAGCGCAGCTTTCACCTTACGGCGAAGCTCCATGTCCTTTTCGAGGAAGCCTGAGAGTCTCTGTAGAGCCTCCTCCAGGACGCCGCCGACCTCTCCTGCTTTGATAAGACCGATGAAGAGGTTGGAGAAAACCTTGGGGTATCTCTGCATCGACTTCGAGAGCGTCTGACCGCTCTCGACCTCGACCTGGATCTCGCGAAGGATGCGCTTCAATTTCGGGTTCTGCGTCTGCTCGCCAAGAACATCGAGCGCGCGGACCAGCGAAACGCCGGCGTCAATCATGGTCGAGAACTGGCGACAGAAGATGGAGAGATCGCGGAGCTTTACTTTGCCGTAGCCTCCGGCCCCCTGCTTCTTGCTCTTGCCGGTCTGTTTCAGATCACTTACGGCGAAGCCCTGCTCCTGGAGGCGGCGCTTCAGGATCTCCTGATTCTCCGCCTCGGAGCTGCCGGTACGCACGTTCCCGGTCTGATCTCGAACAGTATATTGAAAAACGGGCATATCTTACTCCCTGACCCCTGCTATTACTGTCGGCTGTTATAGCCTGGCTGGCCAGGCTGCGGAGTGGTAGAAGTCTTGATCATCTTCTCAAGCTCGGCCGGGTTCATCGCGCGTGTCATCGCCTCATCGAGGGTAATGACGCCGCGGGTGTAGAGATCGCGCAGGCTCTGGTCCATGGTGGTCATGCCGAGCTGTGCACTGGTCTGGATCATGGAGGTGATCTGGTGCGCCTTCGCCTCACGGATGAGGTTACGGATGGCCGGGCTGGCGCGCATGATCTCGAGGCAGCAGACTCGGCCAGGCTGATTGGCGCGCGGGATCAACTGCTGGCAGAGGATCGCCTGAAGGTTGTTCGAGAGCTGCAGGCGGACCTGCTCTTGCTGGCCACCAGGAAACGCGTCAACGATGCGCTCGACGGAGGTTGCCGCCGAGTTCGTATGAAGGGTGGCAAAGACAAGGTGCCCGGTTTCCGCCGCAGAGACCGCCATCTGCATGGTCTCAAGGTCTCGCATTTCACCAACGAGGATCACATCCGGGTCCTCGCGGAGAGCGGCTCGAAGCGCGTTCTTGAACTCCCGGGTATCCTGCCCAACCTCACGCTGGTTGATAACGCTGAACTTATGGTTATGCAGGTACTCGATCGGGTCTTCGATCGTGATGATATGCTTCGACTCTTCGTTGTTGATCTGGTTGATCATCGCCGCAAGCGTGGTGGACTTACCGGAGCCGGTTGGTCCCGTAACCAGGACCAGTCCACGAGGCAGGCGGGTCAGCTCTTCCAGGATGGACGGCAGGTTGAGATCCTTGAGGGTCGGGATCTTCTGCGGAATCTGCCGGAAGGCCATGGCGCAGTTGCCCTTGTCGCGGAATACGTTCACGCGGAAGCGGGCGATGCGCGCGAGCTGATAGGAGAAGTCGAGCTCGAAGTCCGTCTCGTACCGTTGGATCTGCTCATCGGTCAGGATGTCGTAGATCAGTCGCTGTGCTACGTGTGGAGTCAGCTTATCGAAGCGGAGCGGTATCAGCGCGCCATCCACGCGAATAATCGGCGGGATACCAACGGCGATATGCAGGTCGGAAGCGCCCTTCTCGTTCACTAAACGCAGAAGGTCGTCGATGTGCGCCTCCTCGATCACCATCGCCCGCTCCTGCGGAGCCGGCTGTGGCGGCGGCGCTTGCTGGTACATCGGCTGCGGCGGCACGAAGGCAGGCGGCTGCCCGGGCATAGGCGGGAGCCCGGGCTGCGTATAGGGCTGCCCGGCCCCTCCCTGCGGAGGAGGATTCTGATTCGGGAATTGATTATTGGACAACTTGCGTGCTCCTTAGAAGCCTGCAGTAAAGACGACCCGCATCACCTCTTCAGGCGTGGTCTGGAGCTCCAAAACCTTCTGCAGTCCATCTTCGCGCAGCTCTTTCATGCCATTCGCCTTGGCGGCTTCCTTCAGATCCGAGAGCGATGCGCGGCGAACCACCATTTCAGCTATCTCCGCGTTCATCGTTAGGAGCTCATAGAAACCGATACGGCCTTTGTAACCTGTATGCCGGCACATCTCGCAGCCTCGGCCGCGTGCCAGCGTAACGAGCTCGCCGGGATCCTTCGGCTTGAAGCCGAAGCGTCGAAGCTCGCCGCCTGGTACCTCATAAGTCTCTTTACAGTTTGTACAGATCTTTCGTCCCAGGCGCTGCGCAAGGATGCCGACGACGGTGGCCGAGATAAGGAAGGGCTCAATCCCCATATCGATCAGTCGGATCGTAGCGGAAGGGGCATCGTTTGTATGGAGCGTGGAGAGCACAAGGTGACCGGTAAGCGCCGATTCGACGGCGATTTCAGCGGTCTCAAGGTCTCGCATCTCTCCAACCATGATGATGTCGGGGTCCTGGCGGAGGAAGGATTTAAGCGCCGAGGCGAAGGTGAGGCCGGCTTTCTTATTGACCTGAACCTGCGTTATTCCGCTGAGCTGGTACTCGCAGGGGTCCTCGATCGTTACGATGTTCTTCTCGATGCTGTTCAGCTTGTTGAGCACCGAATACTGGGTGGTCGTCTTGCCGGACCCGGTGGGGCCGGTGGAGAGGAGCATTCCGTTTGGCTGCTGAGCGAGCTCCTCGAGCTGAAGCTGCACTTCGGGCGAGAAGCCGAGTTTGTTGAGGCCGATCATGATCGAGCCCTTGTCGAGAATTCGCATAACGATCTTCTCGCCAAAGAGGTTCGGGAGGCAGGAGACGCGGAGGTCGTAGTCGCGTCCCTCGTAGCGAACGGCGATACGTCCATCCTGGGGGAGTCGGCGCTCTGCAATGTTGAGCTCCGCCATGATTTTGAATCGGGCAGTGAGCGGCATCTGGATATACTTCGGCATCGGCATCGTCTCATGCAGAACGCCGTCGATGCGATACCGGACCCGCATACCGCGGACACCTGGCTCAACGTGGATATCAGAAGCTCGCTCTTTAATGGCCTGCTGGATAATGGTATTGGCGAGGCGAACGATCGGCGCGGAGTCCGAATCGCTCGTGCCGTCGTCCATTTCGTCTTCGTCGAGGGCTGCATCGCCCTGCGCGCCGTACTTTGCCATCACTTCGGCCATATCGGCCTTCATGTCGGACTGGCCCAGGTCGTTTGCGGGCGCACCGTGCTTCAGCGGGTTGAGTCCGCCCTTGCTGGCCCCGGGAATCGACTCCACCGTGGTGCCGCCATAGAGCCGTGCAATCGCGTCTTCAATATGCTCGGGCACGGCGAGAACGCCCCGAACGGTGCAGCGTGAAACGAGCCGCAAGTCGTCTGCGGCAGTAATATTGTTGGTGTCGCTCATCGCGACATAGAGGACGTTATTATCCTTGCGAATGGGGAGGACGTTGTGGCGCTTGGCGACATGCTCGGGCACGACATTGAGCGCGCTCATGTCCGGCTTGTAGACGAGCAGATCGACGAAAGGCTGCCCCAGCTCCGCGGCCTTCCCTTCATATACGTGGACGGGATTCAGGCCCTGATCAACCAGGATCTTCGCCAGGTCTCCGCGGGTCGACTGCTGAACCTTCAGCGCCTCCTCGATCTCCTGCGGAGCGGCGTAGCCCTTCTCAACCATATAGTCGCCAAGGCTTTTTCTAGCCATCACCATAGCCGTTTTCCTACCTTTGCATCTCGATTGGCAAGCCGGGCGTCACGCTCAGCCGCCTCACCGACAACGACACGCGCGACAGGCAGCTTTTCGCTGGTCGCCCGATTATAACACAGCCGCTCACTGAAGGCAAGCAGTATTTGACGCACGCTAATATGAGCGCTCGCGGGCGAGAAGCCCTTCGAGCACTGCCCGCTCCATTAGTTCGGTCGGCGGCCATGTTCCGGTCCATCGCTGGAACGCAACAGCGCCCTGATAGACCAGCATCTTTACGCCGGTCAACGTGGCGCACCCCCGCTCTCTGGCCCGCTTCAGCAGCATCGTTTCGACCGGATTGTAGACCAGATCGTAGACCAGCAAACCCGGGTGAAGCGCCTCGAGCGGCACGTCTGGGATCTCGCCCTGGTCCGGATACATGCCCACCCGCGTTGTATTCACCAGCAGCACTGACCGGGAGATAGCATCCTGGAGCGTGCCACGATCCGTGCCGGGAACAACATCGACGCTTGCGAGGCCCGCATCGCGGCACGCCGACGCCAGCGACTCCGCACGCGCAATGCTGCGGTTCGTCAGCACCACGCGCGCACCTTCGTGAGCGAGGCGAAATACCACGGAGCGCGCCGCACCCCCTGCGCCGAGAACCACTACGGTACGATCGGCCAGATCGAGGCCGAGCTCGCGGACTGGCACAAAGAAGCCCCGTCCATCGGTATTATCGCCGACGAGACGCCCCTCGATACAGTGGACGGTGTTGACCGCGCCCACTTCGCGCGCCTCCCGCGTGATCTCATCCAGAAATGGGAGCACGCGCTCTTTGTGCGGGATCGTCAGGTTTACGCCCACAATACCGAGCGCCGGGAGCGCGCGGATGGCCGCGCCAATCGCATCGGGTCGTACAGGAAAAGGGATATAGATGTATGGCAGCCCCAGCGCGGCGAACGCCGCATTGTGCATTGCCGGGGAGAGGCTATGCTCCACGGGCCAGCCAAAGACGCCCACAAGGCGAGTCTGACCCGTTACCGCAGATGCAATCCCTCTAATCTCCTTTGACGACGCTTCCGTCGTCGCTGTTCCGTTTCCCTGAATCACTCTTTATCGCCCGGCGGAAGAAACCCGCCTCTCCGAAAAAATTCCATCAGCAGGCGCTCTGGCGGCCGGCTAACGTAGCGCGTATAGGCGAACTCGTGACGATGGAGCGGGTTCACCATGATCGTATAGAGTCCGCTGCGATTCCCGCCCCAGATATCTGTG
>JBBRJW010000069.1:0-8393 GCA_038218705.1 Chthonomonadales bacterium
CGTCTTCGAGGACATCATCATGCTCGACGACGGATCCATCCAGAAGGTGCTGCGGGAGGTGGATACCAAGGAGCTCTCGCTGGCGCTCAAGGGCGTGGGCGAAGAAGTTCAGAGCCGCATCTTCAAGAATATGTCGGAGCGCGCTTCCTCTATGCTCAAGGAGGACATGGAGTTCATGGGCCCGGTTAAGCTGCGTAACGTGGAGGAGGCCCAGCAGCGGATCGTGGGCGTTATTCGGAAGCTTGAGGAATCTGGCGAGATTATCGTGGCCCGAGGCGGTGGCGACGAGGTGATCGTATGAGTTTCCCGGCCCAGAGTCCCCTGCCTTTCGTGCCCTTCTTCGCGCCCACGGTTTCGCTGCCGGAAGCGCCGGCCAAGCCCGTCTCATGGCTTAAGGTCGGAGCGCCCTCGCTCGACGCTGGGATCGCCGCGCCGACGCACGACACCGAGAGCGGGGTCGGGCCGGCCAGACCAACTCAGACACCGGAGTGGGCGAGGCGAGTGCCCGCGCCAAACGCCGAGGCGCGGCTGCATCCCTTTCCGAACGTGGAGGTGATCGCCGCAGACGCACTGCGCATGCCGGATGGCCCGGAGCCGGCGCACATCGCTGCACACCGGGCGTCGGTCGAGGCAGAGCGCCAGGAGATCCTGGCGGTGGCCCGTGAGGAGGCCCGCAAAATCGAAGAGGAAGCCCGTCACGCCGGGTTCCACGGAGGCTTCGACCAGGGCAGCCGGGATGGCCGCGCCGCGGCTGAAGCGGAAGTGCGTGCCCTGGCGGACTCCGAGCGGGCAGCGCTGCGGCGGGACGTCGAAACGTTCCTCCTCCAGATCGAGGCGGAGCGTTCGCGCCTATGGTCACAGATCGAGCCCGAGATGATCGAGCTGACTCTGGCTCTCGCGAACAAGATCATCAAGCGAGAAGTTGAGGTATGCCGCGACGTAGCCATCGCAGTCGCCCAGAACGCCCTCCGGCGTGTGGCGGATAACGGCGCGCTCCGGCTTCGCGTAAACGCGAAGGACCTCGAGGCGATCCGCTCCGGGAGAGAAGAGCTTATCTCCGTCGTCGATGGCCTCCGCCATCTGGAGATCATTGAAGATCGACGGATCGGGCCCGGAGGCTGCATCGTTGAGACCGCGGCCGGGAATATCGATGCTCGCATCGAGACGCAATGGGCGGAAACGGTGAAGACCATGGAGCACGCCGTGCAGCACCGGGAAGTGAGCGAATAAGATGAGTGGCGAGATATTGAGCCTGCCACCGGTAATCGCTCCTTCCATCGATCTGGAGAGATATCGAAACAAGATAGAGCGGTTCGATCCGGTGAAGCAGAATGGCAAGGTCATGCAGGTTATCGGCCTGGTGATCGAGTCGATTGGACCGAATGCAATGGTCGGCGAGATCTGCGAGATCTACTACGATCGCGCAAACTACTACGACCCGGCTCGCCCGCCGATTAAGGCCGAAGTCGTGGGCTTTCGGGAGAACCGCGTGCTGCTGATGCCTCTCGGCGTAATGGAAGGGATCAAGCCCGGAAGCGAAGTCATCTCTACCCGCCAGACGCAGCAGGTAATGGTCGGCCCCGCCCTCCTCGGGCGCATGCTGGACGGGCTCGGCCAGCCCATGGATGGCGGGCCATCCCTCGACCTGCCTCTCACTTACCCGGTTAACTCTCTCCCGCCAAACGCCGTAACGCGGCCGCGCATCACCGAGCCGCTGCAGGTTGGCGTGCGCGCGCTCGATGGTTGCCTCACACTCGGCAAGGGCCAGCGGCTCGGCATCTTCGCTGGTTCGGGCGTCGGCAAATCGACTCTGATGGGCATGATCGCGCGAAACACCACCGCCGATGTGAACGTAATCGCCCTGGTTGGGGAGCGAGGCCGCGAAGTCCGGGACTTTGTTGAGGAGTCGCTTGGCGTTGAAGGGGTGGGGCGATCGGTCGTCGTGGTCGCGACCTCAGATCAACCTGCGCTCGTCCGCATCAAGGCCGCGCTCGTCGCCACCGCCATCGCGGAGTACTTCCGTGATCAGGGCGCAGACGTGATGCTGATGATGGACTCCGTAACCCGGCTTGCCATGGCGCAGCGCGAAGTAGGACTCGCCATCGGCGAACCGCCCGCCACGCGCGGCTACACTCCCAGTGTCTTCGCGATGCTGCCACGGCTGCTGGAGCGCGCGGGCACCAGCAGTCAGGGGGTCGGCTCCATTACCGGCCTTTACACGGTCCTCGTCGAGGGCGACGATATGAACGAGCCCGTGGCCGATACCGTTCGTGGAATTCTCGACGGCCACGTAGTCCTCACCCGGGAGATGGCTCAGCGGGGACACTATCCCGCCATCGACATTCTGCAGTCCATCAGCCGCGTCATGCCTGCAATCACCTGCCCGGAGCAGCGTGGATCCGCCGATCTGCTCCGCGAGATTCTCGCCACGTACCGAAACGCCGAGGACCTCATCAATATCGGCGCATACGTGGACGGCTCCAACCCACGCATCGATCGTGCAAAAGCGCGCATCGATGCCGCGAACGCCTTCCTACGGCAGAAGTCGGACGAATCGAGCGGATACGGCGATACGCTCGGCCAGCTTCTGAAGCAGTTCCCGGCCTGATTGGGCGAACGGAGTGGGTATGAAGCGCTTTCAATTTCGGCTTGCAACACTGCTTCGTCACCGTGAGATGCTTGAGACCCTTCGCGAACAGGAGTTCACCTCTGCTCAGGGGCATCTGGCCCGTGCCGAAGCCCGGATCGCGGCCATCAAGGCGGCATTTCGCGCTGCGATTATGGCGCGCGGCGGAACCCCGGGCGAGCGGATCGATGCCACCAGCATGCTCGATCGCGAGCGATATCTTCTGGCGCTCCATTCGGAGATCGTCGAGCAGGAGCGCTTTGCGGAGGGCGCGCGCATTGTGGCGGAGGAGCGCCGGGTCGCGCTGGTTGCGGCGCGCCAGGCTCGCGAGGCAGTGCTCCATCTGCGGGACCAGGAGGCCGCGCTCTACGCCGCGGGAGTACAGCGCTCCGAGCAGGAGCTGCTCGATGAGATGGCAACCCTGCGCCACACACGCGGCGCTCGAGAGACCGCCCGGGAGGAGGCCGCCTGATGGAGACATCGCTGCAGAGCGCATTATCGCGCATTCAGGACATCGAGGCGCGCATCGCCTCGCTCTCCTCACCACAGCCGCCGAATTTCTCGCCAACCGCCGCGGGCGGCCCGGGTCTGGTCCCGCCACCTGGCGTCTCGACGCCGGGGACCGGACTCGGAGCCCAGCCCTTCAATGTGATGCTGGCGCAGGCGGGTGGCGCAATTCGCCTCCAGAGGATGTCGGGCGGCGCGGGACCCTTCGCGCCGGAGATCGAGGGGCTCATTGCCCGGTGCTCACGCGAGAACAACCTTCAGCCGGAGCTGGTGCGCGCGGTGATTCAGCAGGAGTCGGGTGGGAACCCGCGCAGCGTTTCGGCCGTGGGTGCGCAGGGACTGATGCAGCTCATGCCCGCAACGGGCCGGGCGTACGGCGTGACCGATGCGTTTGATCCTGCGCAGAATATTGCGGCTGGGACACGCCACCTCGGCGGGCTCCTCCGCGAGTTCGGCGGCGATGTCAGCAAAGCCCTCGCCGCATACAACGCAGGTGCGGGCGCGGTGCGCAAATACGGGGGTGTGCCGCCATTTCCCGAGACGCAGAACTACGTAAAGCGGATTCTCGGAATGGTGGAGGCTGCTGCGCCGAAGTAGCGGGCACTTCCCGAGCGGCCCGTTCAGGAGTGGAGGTTCCGGATGCCTAAAGGCCTTAAGATCGTTCTGGTGCTGCTATTGCCGCTTATCATTCTGGCCGGGGCAGCCTACGGACTCGCGCGCATGGGCCTGCTTCCCCTTGATTCACTGGTGAAGGGAAAGCCCGCTCTGCGCTCGATATTTAAGCTCGTTGGAATCAAGGTGAAGGCCCCGAAGGTGGCGGCGCCTGTCGCCGCTGCTCCGGACAAGGACCCGCTCGCTTCGGAGAAGCAGGCCCTCGCCGCTCAGCGCGCTGCGTTCGATCAGGAGCGAGCCTCCTGGGCGAGCCAGCAGGCGGCCGCCCAGAGCGCACCCGCGCCAACCGCATCGGCCGGGCCTGCCGCGGCGGCTCTCGACCCGCGGAGTGTGGCGCGAATGGCCAGTGTCTACGAGCAGATGCCCACGGAGTCGGTAACAAAAATCCTCGCCCGTCTTCCGGACGATCAGGTGATCGCCCTGCTCCGGCGGATGGAGGACAAGCCCGTAGCCCAGTTCCTTGCGGCGGTCACACCTGAGCGCGCCGCAAAGCTAACGGAAGCGCTCTCACGACCCGCGCCCGTTATCCCTACACTCTAGCGGGGAGAGCTCGCGGCTTGCCGCTAAGCCCTAAGCAACCGGATGCAAATAACCGATGATAGGGTGATGACGGGGGTTAACAGGGTGTCATGGAAATCAAGCACATCGAAATCAGGCTGGCGCGAGCGACGACGCTTCCAATCTTTCCTCATGTAGTACAGGAGGTGATTGGGCTGTCGGACAATCCGAATGCAGGTTCGCGCGACTACGAGCGCGTGATCTGTCACGATGCCGCGCTCGTAGCAAAGATCATCCGAACCGCGAACGCTCCCTACTTCGGCGGTTCAGGCAATATCGGAACGCTCCAGCGAGCCGTTACTCAGCTCGGGGTCAACACCGTGCGATCCATCTGCCTGACGGCAGCATTCAAGTCCTCTCTGAGCAGCGCGAAAACCAATAAGCGGTTCGTCCCCAGGACTTTCTGGCAGCACAGCTTCGCCGTAGCCTGCACCTGTAAGCTGCTCGCCTGTCTGGCAGGCCGCGGAATGCAGGAGGAGGCCTTTATCGCCGGTCTCATGCACGACATCGGTAAGCTGGCGGCCGCCAGGTTCCTGAATACTGAGATGGACGCAGTCTACAAGCAGATGGACGTGCACAAGATAAGCCAGTACGAGGCGGAGATGCAGTGCTGGGAGCTGAGTCATCAGGAGATCGGGGGGGCGGTGGTTCGGCTCTGGGGACTTCCGTCGGACTATGTCTCGCCGATCACTCGTCACCATACGCCAACAACGGAGGGGGCGGAGATTGACCGCCTCACGGCCTACGTGCACATCGCCAACGCGCTCGTGCACCACATCGGCATCGATCACGGCGGCGGCAGCGCCAGCTCCGTGGATGCAGACCAGGACGTGCTCGATTATGTAGCACTTGGGCCGCAGATGTACGACCGTATCAGCAACGTGATCGCGACCGAAGTTGCGCGCCTCAGCGAGAGTATGGGAATCTAGTCGATCTGCATCAATGGGCAAACCTGATCGGCTTATCAATCGCCAGCTGAAGCCCCACGGGCATAAAGAGTCGCAGCAGTGCAGAAGGCAGGCGCGACTCACGCTTCGTCACAAGAAGCTGGTCGGCGGCCTCGTCATCGATTACCCAGCGCAGCACTACCCAGCCCTCGCCTACGGCATAGACGACGTAGAGGCCAGTCTCCATCTCCTGCAGCGGAGTCAGGAGAACAAGGACCTCGCCTGGGGCGTATGGTGCCGCTCCAGCGCTTTCGTCGCGGCCGTCCACCGCTAACAACTCGTCCTGATGGAATTCAGACGCCCTTTTGTTATAGGCTGCATACCATTTACACCTGTGCGCGATGAGCTCACGCCGGTTGATTATTATTGTTTGAAGACACCCGAGGGTGTTCTGAACGAACGTGCACTATACAGACTTCAGCTGAGCCGGATTCTGGTTCACGCGATCTGAACCATCGAGGGACGGCGAAACCGGTCGCACATGCCTGTCCAGCCCAGCCTCAAGCAAAGTGGCTGAGCCAGGAGCAGGGCGGTGTGGCGAGGTCGCCCTGTAAGATGCTATCCACGAGCTCAACACCCCTGACCGGGGATCTCCTGGAATTGAAGCCATCGAGTCGCCCCGGACCAGCGGCGGCGGCCCTCGGCCTAACGAGCTTCCACTACCAAGCTAGTCATTAGCCAGCTCCTAACATGCCTATACGCATAAGATCCCGGTTCGTTTGGGATAAGCACAAGCGTTTAGCGCACATCGCCCTATCTTCGGGAATGTGCTATCCAATGACATGCGTTCGGCCCCTCGCCCTCTGACCGCAGGCAGAAGACGAGGGGCCGAACGCTGCCGGAAGGTTACGAGCAGCCGAAGACCGACCCGCAATTGAGGCACTTGTAGCAAGCGCCGTTCCGCACCATCAGCGTGCCACACTCAGTGCAGACGGGAGCATCTGCCTGATTCTGGAATGTCACCCTCTCGCGCTCCGCGAATGCTGCCGCCCCAGCGCGGGCTTCGGGCGCAGTCGGGGCCGTGGAGGCCACCGGCGGAGCCAGTCGATTCGATGCGGCGTTCTCCTCCTCATGTCCGTTGGAGAGTGACGGCTGTGCATTCTCCGGATGGTGGTCGAGGAACTTGATGCCGAGCCAGCGGAAGATGTAGTCCATCAGCGACTTCGCGAAGCGGATCTCCGGGTTGTTCGTGATGCCGCTCGGCTCGAAGCGAGCGTGCGCAAACTTGTCCACCAGCGTCTGCAGTGGGACCCCGTACTGGAGCGCGAGGGAGATGGCCGTTGCGAACGAGTCCATCAGACCCGAGATCGTGGAGCCCTCCTTGCTCATGGTGAGGAAGATCTCTCCCGGCGTGCCATCCTCGTACATTCCGACGGTGATGTATCCCTCGTGTCCCCCGATGCTGAACTTGTGCGTGATGGCGTTGCGCTCGTCCGGCAGCTTCTTTCGCAGCGGCTTGTTTACCGTTACAATGCGTACCTCTGGCTCCGGCTTCTGCTCCGCCTTCACCTCGTCGGGGTTCTCAGTGCGCTTGGTAGAGAGGGGCTGAGTCCGCTTCGAGCCGTCGCGGTAGATCGCAATGGCCTTCAGTCCGAGCTTCCAGCCCTCCATATAGACCTTTTCGATCTCCTCCGGCGTTGCCTCGGTAGGCATATTAACGGTTTTTGAGATGGCTCCGGATAGGAAAGGCTGAGCCGCAGCCATCATCCGGATGTGGCCCATATAGTGGATGGAGCGCGTGCCGTTGCCGGGCTTGAATGCACAGTCGAAGACCGAGAGATGCTCGTCCTTCAGGCCCGGAGCGCCCTCCACCGTGTCGTTCTCCTCAATATAGGCGAGGATAGCGCTCTTCTCCGAGGCCGAATAGCCGAGGCAGTCCAGAGCTTCCGGCACGGTGTTGTTCACGATCTTCAGAACTCCGCCGCCGACCAGGCTCTTGTACTTGACAATCGCAATATCGGGCTCGATACCGGTTGTATCGCAATCCATCAGGAATCCGATGGTTCCCGTGGGAGCGAGCACGGTCGACTGTGCGTTTCGGTAGCCGTGCTTCTCGCCGATCTCGATCGCCCCATCCCAGGAGGCGCGCGCCGCCGCCAGAAGATCCTCCGCCACATAGCCCTCTGGAATCGAATCGACCGCCTGCCGATGCATTCGCATCACGTCGAGGAACGAATCGCGATTGCGAGAATAGCCCGCAAAGGCCCAGCCATGGTCACGCGCAATGACCGCCGACTGGCGGTACGCCTCGCCGGTGAGAATGGCCGTGATCGCGGCGGCCAGCGCCCGGCCGTTATCGGAGTCGTAGGCGAGGCCGCGCGCCATTAGAAGCGCGCCGAGGTTCGCGTAACCGAGGCCAAGCGGGCGATAATCATGGGAGTTTTCGCCAATGCGCGCTGTCGGATACGACGCGTTGTCGACAAGGATCTCCTGGGCGGTGGTGAGCACGCGGCATGCGTAACGGAATCCGTCCGCGTCGAACTCGCCATCCTTGAGCCGGAACTGCATCAGGTTAATGGAGGCGAGATTGCAGGCGCTGTCGTTCAGGAACATATACTCGGAACAGGGATTCGAGGCGTGGATGCGCTCTGACGTCTTGCAGGTGTGCCACGTGTTGATCGTGGTATCGTACTGCATGCCAGGATCGCCGCAGACCCAGGCGCTCTCGCCGATCATCTTCATCAGTTCGCGTGCCTGATAGGTTCCAACGACCTGCCTGCTGAGAACGCCCCGCGTGTGCCATTCGGTGTTGTTTTCATACGCCTGCATGAAAGCGTCGTTGACGCGCACGGAGTGGTTGGCATTCTGGAAGTTGACGCTATCGTAAGCGCCGCCCGGAACGTTGAAAGAGCCGCTGTAGCCCGCATCAAACAAGGCCCAGGCCTTCTTTTCCTCTTACTCTTTGCTGACGATGACATCGGCTCTATCCGGATGATCTACATCCAGGATCACCATCTTCGCGGCGCGGCGCGTTTTTCCACCGCTCTTGATGGCACCGGCAAACTGGTCGAAACCGCGCATAAAGGAGATGGGGCCGGAAGCCGTGCCGCCGCCCTGAAGCGGTTCGCGGCTGCCGCGCAGAG
>JBBRJW010000070.1:0-8372 GCA_038218705.1 Chthonomonadales bacterium
GCTGTTACTGAGAAGCGCCAGCGTCAGCTCGCGGTTCACCAGGGCGAGGCTGTGGCGAACGAAGAAGGAACCCTTCCACTGGATACCGCGACGGTCGGATGCGATTTGAAGACCCATTGTGCTCTCCTACTGATTGGGACGAGGCCGCCTCAGGCGGCGGGGACCAGCGCGCCCAGGCGGCCGATCTCTTCGGGATGGTAAAAGGGTTTTCTGCTCTCGGCAGCGAGAGTCGCCCACGGCGCGGGTAACGGCGCGCATCCGATGACGGCGTCGCAGGCATGGAGCAGCTTCCACTGCTCGTCGGCCGTGAGGCGGGCGTTGATGAGCGTTACATTCGGCATTGCGTTCGGTGCAATCTCCATCGTGCCAATGAGAAACTGCTGCAGCTCCATGAGCTTCTCTGCGGCATTCACCCCCTGTGCGGGGTCTGCCCGGAGCATCAACAGAACGGGATCCGCCGGCCCATAGGCTGAGGCGAACTGGCGAAGCGGCTCCTGCCAGTCCGCGGGCTGCGACCAGTCCGGCAGTGCGAGCAGCCGAGTGATCGGAGCGGTCGGGCGCGCGAGCGCCGCCTGGAGCGCGCGCGCCTCTTCTCGCAGGGCTTCAAACCGGGGCAGCGATGCCCTGTAGAAGGGCGTGCCGGCCAGAATCGCGAGCCACTCCTCGATGAGTGCGAGCGCACTGACGGGGCGCCCCAGGTCCATTGCAAGGCGGGCAGCCTCCTGGCGGGCCTCGACCCGGAAGGGCGAGAGCCGGGCGGTCTCGGCATAGGCCGCGAGCGCCTCGTCTGCGCGCCCGAGAGCCCGGCTTGCGCGTGCGAGCGCCAGCCACAGCTCACTCTGGTCGGGCTGCTCCGCTACAGAAGCGCGCGCCGCGTCGTGCGACGCCGGATAGTCGCCGGCGGCGTAGGCCCGCTCGGCCAGGAGGCCCTGCATGCGCGCGATGAGCACGGACTGCATGGCTCTTGCCCACTCCGGGCTGCCCGGGAGATGGGTGGTCCATGCGGCCTCGAGCGCCACGTCCGAGCGAGTGAAGCCGCGTGGAAAGAGCACGCCAGCGAGCTGCTCGGGCGCAGCAGGGCCCGACTTGAGACGCGCGGTGAGGCTGCGGAGCTGGGCCCCGCCCTCTGCATCTCGCCCCGCGGCGAGGCAGAGGAGCCCCAGGTTGGCGGCGTTGATCAGGTTGTCCGGGTCGCGGCGGGCGGCGCGCTGCGCAAGCGTGATCGCTCCGGTGAGGCGAGTGCGCCGCGCCGCCGGGTCCGAAAGGTGGACAGCCCACTCGCCCTCAACCGTCGCCTGCAGTGCGGCGGCAAGCGGGCTGCCGGCGGGCTCGCCAGAAGGCTCGCCAGAGGGCTTGCCGGGAGGCTCGCCAGCAGGCTGGTCGGCGCACTCCGCGAGAAGGCTCGCCATCCGGGGGAAGTGGAGGTGGTTGCACGCGCGGAGCCACTGGGTGGCCGCGCGTACCCGCCTCTCTGTGGGCGGCAGCGATGCGAATGCGCGGAGCGGGCGGTCTGCTTCCTCCCACCGATGCCAGGCGGCCTCGAGCGTGGTTACGGTCTCGGCGAAGCTGCAGGCGTAGGAGTGGCGGGCAGCCGTGCGCTGTCCTGCCTCTGCAATTGCCTCAAGCTCCCGGGCGTTCGCGGGATCGAGATAGTGGTCGAGGACATCCTCGAGGTTCGAGTCGTTGTAGAGCACGCAGTCGACCCGATCAGTAAAGACCTCGCGCACCTCCGGATTCGTATCTTCGTAGAAGTGGAGCGCGCCGCATGCAGGTGCCTCGAAGGCTCGCATGTTCAGCTCGCCCCGAATGGAGCGATTGAAGACGATCTTCGCGCGGTTCATGATCTCGGTGTATGCGTCACCATAGAGTCCGCCATCGATGCGGACCCGGTATCGGGTCGCGAGGCGCGCCACGCGGGCGAGCCAGGGCGCGCGCTCCCACTGGATGGCGTGATTCATGTTGGCCAGCATCAGCACATCAATGTCGCGCTCGATACCGGGAAGGATGCGATGGCGGCCCGGGTCCTGCGCCCATATTCGGGTGGGCAGCACCGTCTCGAAGCCCTGCCGCGCCAGCATTTCGCGGCCCGGGCGATCGGCGAGCAGCGCGTCGAACGCGCCACCTGCAGCGGCGAGCGCCTGCCCGCCCAGGTTCCAGTCGCCAACGGTCGCCGCGGTAAAGCAGCCGGCTTCGGCTATGCCCTCCGGCACCGGGTTATACTCGATACTGTTGTGGAGGTAGACGTCCGGCTTCCAGCCGCGCGGGCACGCGGCGAGTATCTCTTCCCAGCGCATGGAGGGGCTGATCTCGAGGTGGCGGTATTCGCCGCCGAATGCGAGAATGCTGTCGCCATACCCCTCGCGGCCGGGCAGCGGCCGCTGCTCCAGCAGCTCCGGGATTTCGATGAGATAACCGACGAGTAGTCTCATGAGGCTGCCCTCTCGATCTCGGCGCAGAGTATCTCTGCTACCACGCGGTAGGAAAACTTCTCCTCCAGATGGGCACGCGCAGCGGCCCCGAGCAGCTCCATGCGGGCTCGCTCCTCAAAGGCGACGCGCATCTTCGTTGCGAGGTCGCTCGCCGATGGCTCCGCCCAGCGGTGACCCCGGTAGGTGGGAGTCTCGCGCCATCCGGCCTCCGATACGTCCACGAGTTGGTAATCGAGCGGAAGGCTGTTTTCGGAGGTCATGAAGGCGGTCTGGCCGCTCCAGCCGGTGGCGATCGCCGGCCTGGCCATCGCCATGGCCTCCATAATCGGGCGTCCCCAGCCCTCGCCCCGTGAGGGCAGCACGAAGCAGTCAGCCGCCCGAGTGAGCGCGCGCATCTGCTCGTCGCTCAGGTCGCCATCCTGCAGGATGATGTCGGGAACGGTGGCGGGATCGCGGCCAAGCTCGCCGACCAGAAAGGCGGAGATCTCGTCCGCGATCGACTGCACCGTGCGTCCGCTGCTCGAGTGAATCTTCAGAATGAGCGCGACGTCTTCCGCGGCTTGGAACTCGGAGCAGAAGGCGCGCAGCAGAACGTCCCAGCCCTTGCGCAGTGTCCAGTCGAACACCGAGAGGAAGTTGTAGCCGCGGGCTCCCGCCACCGTCAGGCGCTCGCCGGATGGCGTCCAGGAGTCGAGATCGATCGTGCCGGGGACGACCCGGAGCTTCTGGGGCTGGACGCCAGCCGCCGAGAAGGTCGCGCGGTTGAACTCGCCCGGCACCCAGATCAGGTCCATGCGATTGCACGCTTCGGCCCAACCAGCGGGGAGGGCGTCGGTCTCGAACATGGTGCGGCCGATCGAAGCGCGCGCTCCCGCGACCGGCGCGAACGCGGGCGGCATGGTGTGCTGCACCTGGATCGCGCCGGCGGGAGCAGGGCGGGCGAGCATGCTGTTGAGCGTGCGTGTGCGACCCGCGGGCAGCGCGGCAACTCGATCCGACCAGCGGATGGCGCGCGCGGCAACCGGCCGGCCGGCGCTCTCAAGGGCGAAGAGGAAGTGCCGGGCCTCGTCGGCATAACCACAGGGCTCGCGAAGAGGCGCATTCCATACGACATCCGTATTCTGGATGGTTGATGCCGTCGCCGTAACGGCTGTTCCCCGGAGAGTCACCATGATCTGCTCGTTGCCGCCGAGAGAGGGATGACCGTAGTAGCGGATATCCTCGATTTCGAACTCCGCCAGGATCTTGCGCCACTCCTCCGTGGTCATCAGCCGCTCGTTGCCGTATTCACGCTCGAAGGGATAGAAGGCGCTCGGAACGCTAAAGAGCACCCGGCGGGAGATGGCAACCTGTTGCCTGAGTATCTGGTGTATCTCGTCGTCGGAGAAGTGCTCCATGCAGCCCTGATGGAAGATGAGATCGTATGGTCCCGGCGCAGCTTCTGCCAGGCGGAACATATCGCCATACCGGAACTGCGCACTGCCGCCGAGCCGGCGGCTGATCTCGCTGCCACGCTCCACGATCGCGGGCGCGTAGTCGATGCCCTCGGCGTGGATGCCGTGGAGCGAGAGCCAGATTGCGCCATAGCCGAAGCCAACTCCGGTCTCCAGCGCGCGGCCGCCGACGGGGCATAAGGCGCGTGCGCGGCTCAGATAGTCGGCGAGAAACGGCATCGCAACGAAAGTACTGTAGTGGGCGGGAATATCGCCAATCGGGATCCGATCGTAAATCTCCTCCCAGCGGGAGCCGTCGGCGTTCAGGTCGTCTGCGCCATCGGTGGCGGCACGCTTCGCGGTGTCTGCGCGGGTCTGGAAGCCGCGAGACCGAAGCTGCTCCATGGCGCGAGCGGCCAGGCCCTCCGAGCGGCTGTCGCCGGGCAGAGCCCGCATGGCGCGGCCGGCCTCGCGGAGCGCGAGGGTTGGAAGCCCCTGCGCCAGCAGGCTCGATGCGCGCAGACCCAGGGCGCTTGCGATCTCATTGGGGGTGGGTGGAACGGCTTCGCGCCGCCCCTCAACCCGCACCGTGAAAGGGCGTGCCTCGTCCCAGGAGATCTGGATCATCGCGAGGTTCCGGTACCGGACATCCAGCGATTCGCGTACCGGTCCTGCGTCCTCCGTGAGCGGGAGCAGCGCACCTCCGAAGGGGTCCTCGTCGGTGCGGCGCGGCCGGAAGAGCAGCTCGCGCGCCTCCTCGTCCCAGCTAACGAGCCAGCGGTCGGTGGGGTCGGCGCAGAACGCCGCTCCCAGGAGCGCGGGCGCTTCCAGGAATCCGCGCCTGGCGACGCGCTGCAGCTCCCGGCAGAGCGCCGCCGGGTCGGGCGCGCTCGCCAGCACGGAGCGGCAGATCGCCAGGTCGAACGCGCCGTCTGGGAAGGGGAGCGCGCCGAGAGTCGCGGTGGCGGCGGGATCGCGGGGGCCTTCGCAGGCATCCCACGCAATGGAGGTCGCCTGGGCCAGCGGCGATTCTGCCCCATAGATGTCGAGGACGCGGTCGGAATCGCCGATCTGAAGCGCGCCGGCGAGAGCCGCGGCATCGCGCGGAAGCGACCTGCCGGCGAAATTGCTGGCGGGCACGGGATCGGTGTCGGGCAGGAAGAGGAGCGCCGGCTGGCCTGAACCGATGAGGCCCAGCCCCTGGTTGGCCTGAAGCTCGGGGATCTCCGGAGCAAGGGCGGCGGCGCGGGCGAAGTCTGCGGCAGCTTCGGCGCGGCGGCCGGCCCGCCAGAGCGCGCAGCCGCGGGCGTTGAGGGCGGTCGGCCACTCCGGCCTGAGGCGGAGCGCCTCCTCGATGTCGGGCAGGTAGACGTCGAAAGGAACGTCGCCCCACCGCAGAGCCTGCAGCGCGGTATCGAGGTGCGACTCGCTCGCCTGGAGCGGCTTGTCGAAATCCATTCCGTCTGCAGTCTCTTCGACCCGGAAGCGGAAGCTGCCCTCCCATGCGAGCTGGGTGCAGAGGAGGTTCCGGTGGTTCCATTCCCACTGGTAGCGGAAGGCGGGATCGGTAAACCAGCGGCCCCGCAGGGCGTAGTGGAAAGGCGCGCGGAGAAATGGCCTGCGGCGGAATACGACGACTGGCTCGCCATCGCTCGCCGGCTCCAGCGCGACGATCCATCGGTGAGTGGGGTGGCCCCCCAGATACTCGGCGAGCGGGCTGGGCGTCTCGAAGAATCCGCGCTTTGCGACGCGCATCATCTCGCGGCAGGCGGCCGCCGGGTCGATGGTATGCTCCAGCACCATGCGGCAGTAGGCGAAATCGAACTCCTGGTCGGCAAACGGAAGTGACTCGGCGAAGCACTCCACAACCTTGCGCGACTGCGTATCGAGGGCGCGGCCGGAGCGGTGGGCGTTGTTGTCCGGGAAGGCATCGGTGACCACGTCGGCACGGCTGAAATGGGCGTCCCCACCGCCGATATCGACCACACGGTCGGTAGGCGCGATGCAGAGTAGCTGCGTCATCAGCTCGTCGTGCAGCGTGGGATAGTTGGGACCGGCAAAGTTCCAGCAGGCGAGCTGCTGAAGGCGCGCGCCATCGTGGAGCGTGAACTTCAGCGGGCGCATGGCCTCGCGGGCGGCCTGCAGGCTGGATCGTGGGGAGGCGAACGTCGTCATGGCGGAGCCCTTTACCGTGTGCCAGGAGCGGGTGGCGAAGGTGACCCGCTGAGGGTCCCGGTATTATTATCGGGCTCGCCGGCTCAGAAATGGAGGGTAATCACAACGCCGTGTGTAATGGGATCGCCAATCTCCCGGCTCTACGGCTGTAGAGACCACCGGGTTGGCGCCCTCGTGCCGCATGCCGGTGCGCGAGGCATAAAGGGTGGCCGCGAGCGGTTAGGCTGTCTGACGGGCGGATGTGACCGACCGGCAAAAGGAGGGGCGCATGAGCGGGACAGAGACGGGAACACAGGCCTTGATTGCAGCGGTGGAGGCGGGCGACGCAGCGGCGGTCGGGGAGATGCTCGATGGGGACCCGATGCTGGTGCATGCGCGGTGCGCGGACGAAGATCGCCACCACTGGACGGCACTTCAGCTTGCTGCGGCGCGCGGACATCTGGCGGTCTGCCGGCTGCTGGTGGAGCGCGGAGCAGAGGTCTACACGAACCCGTGGAATACCTATCCGCCGGTAATGCAAGCGGCCTGGAACCACCATCAGGAGGTGATTGACTATTTCCTGAAGGAGATCCCCGAGAAGGCCGATGGGACCAATGGCCTCGGCGTGAGCATGGTGCTTGCGGCGCGCGAAGGGTGGGTGGAGCTGGTGCGCGAGCACATCCGGCGTGACCCGCTGCGCGTGCATGAGCGCGGCTGGATTCGGGAGACCGCGCTTCACTGGGCATCGCACAACGGCCTCATCGAGGTGATGGAGGCGCTGCTGGACGGCGGCGCGGAGATCGAGGCGCACGAGGTGGGCCTCTACGGCGGCACGCCACTGCAGTGGGCGAGCGAGCATGAGCCGGCAGCGGTGGCGCTGCTGCTGGCGCGGGGCGCGAACCTGGAGGCACGCAACCAGATGCCGGACGCCGATTTCTACGGCGCAACCGCGCTCATTGTGAACGCCACGCAGCGAAACGACTGCGCAGAGGTGACCGAACTGCTGCTGGCGGCTGGTGCGGACATCCACGCGCGCGACGCGGCCGGGAAGTCGGCGCTCGACCATGCGCGCGAGGGGGGCAGGGCGCGGATCCAGGCGGTGCTGGAGGCACACGGGGCGCGTTTGCACGAGGGAGGGGACTCAACCGATGGTGTTCACTGATGAGCAGTCCGCGCAATTTCGGCGCGAGGGGTGGCTGGCTGTGCCGGGGTTCTGGAGTGAGCGTGAGGTGCGGGCGATGCAGGCGGAGCTGGAGCGGCTGAAGCGCGAAGGGCTGCTGCGCAACGTCGCAACGGACGGCGACGGCAAGACGCACTCGCGCACTCGCGCAAACCTGCAGCTCTGCCCGATGTGGCCGCATAGCGCGTTCTTCCGGGCGATGCCGTTCGCCCCGAAGGTGGCAGAGGCGGTAGGCCAGCTGATCGGGGAGCCGGTGGTGCTCCATCTGGATCAGGTCTTCCTGAAGCCAGGCGGGTACGGGGCAGGCACAAACTGGCACCAGGACAACGCCTATTTTGAGATCCCCGATCCGCTGCATGGGACGGCTCTCTGGACGGCGGTACACGACGCGACCTTTGCGAATGGCACGCTCACGGTGATCCCGGGCCGATTCGACAGGCTGCTGCCGCACGAGCGCGATCCGGAGAGCGATCACCATATCCGCTGCTGGCCGGACGAAGGCGAGGCGATTCCTGTGGAGATCGGGGCAGGCGGCGCGATCTTCTTCGCCTATGGCACGCCCCATGCGACGGGCGCAAACGTGACGGATCGGGAGCGCGCGGGCGTGGCGCTGCACTTCCTGAACGGTGACCAGAACGGCGCGGCGCGGGCGGGCTTTGAGGTCGACAAGCGGCCATGGCTGACGGGTCCGCAGGCGACAGGCGGTCTGCGGGAGTACGGGGTGCGGGTGTCGGGCACGTGGGAGGCGGAGGTAGCGCGCTTGCTGGCCGAGTCGTAGGAAAGGCGATTCAGGAGTCGGCCGCAGGCGCGAGAGCGCCTGCCTATCCCCCCAGCTCCTAGCAAAGCCTTCCGGCTCATAAGCGCGCGTGCCTCCGGCTGCACCTCCACCAAAGGCTTCCGGCCCACGGGCGCGCCTGCCTATTCCCCCGGCCCCCTTTCCGGATCCGCTCGCGCGCTTGAGTCTGTGTGAGGCGCAATCTAAGCTGTCTGCGCGCTCGCCAGAAAGGGGGTGTCGCACTCCTGGTGCGGCCCCGGCCAGTGAAGCGCCAGCTACGCTGAATGCGGCAGGTTGCCCTCATACAGTGTCGGACTGCAGGTGCCGCGGCAGGAGGTTACCGATAGAGTCGGCGGTCTGTGCCTGACACTGCGCATCGGCTCCAAAGAGCCTGCCGCTAT